>JADEXW010000584.1 GCA_015206935.1 Pseudanabaenaceae cyanobacterium LEGE 13415
ATGCAGAGCAGTAATGCCAATTTGGGCGCGTTCAGTTCGATCGTACTTGTGATAATCGTCAGTGCAAATGATCGTCACATTCTCTTCACCCAACACCTCAGCAATCCCGCGTGTGAGAGTTGTCTTTCCTGCTGCACTATCTCCAACGATGCCAAGAATGATCGGGCGTTGTGACATGATCGCTCCTACAAGTTCCTAAGAGATTTCAATGATATGGCAGTACCAATTCCAGTTAGGACACTTCTGAAAAGCCCCCCAGCCCCCAAGTTTGGGGGAGCAAGAGTCTTAAGCAAGCAGAATTGGGGGTTTGGGGCAACTCCGAAAATGTCCTAATCTAAGCTTCTACTGCTATAGAAACATCCTAAGCGCTCCATCGAGTTGCTTTTGTTCAAGAATCATTACGACGATTCTTTCTCCGAATCAAAAGTTCTCCATACGGTATACCCAATAACCCGTTTGGGCTACCATCGACTTTAATCTATGAATAGCCGTTAAGATATATTTCGCAGTTTGGGGCTGCATTTAGTATTCTGAAGCTGCGACCCCCCTTCAACTTTGTCCTTGAACTTTGTTTGGATTTTCGCAGTTTCTCTACTCTACACACTATGAAATTTTCTGTTTTCCACACGCCCGAACTCACGCCCGTACAGAACTCTGCCGATTGTGCGATCGCGATTGATGTGCTTCGGGCAACCAGCACGATCGCGACCGCTTTGAATTCCGGAGCTGATGCTGTTCATGTGTTTAGCGATATGGATAAGCTTGTTCATGAAAGTGAATTGCTTCCCCCCGAAAAACGCTTACGAGCGGGAGAGCGAGGCGGGAGTAAGGTAGCAGGCTGTGAGCTGGGGAATTCTCCCCTCGATTGCACCCCTGAACTGATGAGCGGCAAAAGATTATTCATCAGCACCACAAATGGCACCCGCGCACTTCAAAAGATTCAAGCCTCTCCGACTGTGTTAGCCGCTGCCCTGATCAATCGTCATGCTGTTGTAGAGTATTTGATTGAACATCAACCGGAAACGGTTTGGATTGTAGGAGCAGGTTGGGAAGGGTCATTTGCGCTAGAAGATACCGTCTGTGCAGGCGCGATCGTGCAAAGTGTGGCGGATCGGACAGGCACACCGCTGGAAGACTTGGTTGGAAACGATGAAATGGTGGGTGCAGTGTCGCTGTATCAACAATGGCAAGATAATCTTCTCAGTCTGCTCTATCACGCAAGCCACGGGAAGCGCTTACTGCGATTGAACTGTCTGGAAGATTTGAAGTACTGTTCGACGTTGGATTCGTTGAATGTGCTGCCGATCCAAACTGAGATCGGAACATTGGTGAAATATGTGCCTGCTGCTCGTCCTGTCCCAGAGTTATCAAAAGCTGGTTCAAGATAATCCATCCGTGCCCGAACGGGTGTCTTCCGTTGGGCACTTCACGTTATCTCCTGCTAATTTGACATTGCATAGCGCACTAATTGACATAATCTTTGTCTGAGCGTTTCTAGTCCTAAACGCTCGTGCGCTGAAATAAATGCAGCTTGTGGAAATTCTTCTCGTGCGATCGCGAGTTGTTCGGCATCGACTTGATCAATTTTGTTAAACGCTAAGAGTGCAGGGCCCGGAGTAATCGGCATTTCAGACAAAATTTGCATCACGGCTCGAATCTGACTCTGCCAAGCGGGATGCGATAAATCCACCACATGCAAGAGTGCATCTGCTTCAGTGACTTCTTCCAAGGTTGCACGAAACGCATCCATTAACGAGGGTGGTAACTCATGAATAAATCCGACGGTATCGGTTAAGAGTACCTGCGTTGTTTTATGTGTTTCTGAATCGGTTACAGTTAATCTTCGAGTCGTTGGATCGAGTGTTGCAAAGAGTTGATCTGCTGTATAAACTTCTGCGTTTGTGAGCGCGTTTAACAACGTAGATTTTCCAGCATTGGTATAACCGACAACCGCGATCGAGGGAACTTCTTCATGCTGTCTGCGCTGTCGCAATCTAGCGCGATGTGCCTGAAGTTGATTCACTTCTTGCTGGAGTCGGGTAATTCGACGCTGAATCGATCGACGTTCAGTTTCAAGTTTCGTTTCTCCAGGTCCTCGTGTCCCAATACCGCCACCGAGTCGAGACATCGCTTGCCCTCGTCCGGTGAGTCTGGGAAGCATGTATTCGAGTTGAGCAAGTTCGACTTGGAGTTTCCCAGCTCCAGACTGAGCGCGTTGGGCGAAAATATCGAGAATCACTTCAGTACGATCGACAATCCGAATACCAATCTGCATTTCTAAATTGCGGATTTGAGCCGGGGAAAGATCTCGATCGAATACAATTAAATTCGCGCCAACGGTTTGCGCCGCTAAAGTGATTTCCTGAACTTTTCCTTCTCCTACAACGGTTTGAGGATGCGGACGGGGGCGCTTTTGAGTCATCGTTTGCAGCACTTCACCGCCAGCAGTTTCGACTAATCGTGCGAGTTCTTGTAGCGCTGTTTTGAAAGCAGATTGAGACTGATTATCCGTATGCAAGCCAACGATGAGAACTTGATCATGATCTCGATCGACTTGTTGCGCGACATATTCCCGTCGAAATTCTTCTTCAAGTCCTTCAACCAGTGCCAGAAAATCTTGCTCTGCAACCGTGTCCAATGTTAATGGCGGTGAAATTGTCCAGTTTGCTTCTGGATGCGGCACTAAATGAGCCAAATACGCGCTTTTAACGTATCCAGTTGCTCCACCGCCTCGCCGTTCAAACCCGCCACCCGTCAGAGTTAACGCAACATACGCATCTAATCGCTGAAGTGCCATCACCGTGAGCATGGATTCACCCGGTGGATCTTGCTTCAGTTGCGTGGCAATACAGCGAATCCCGCAAAGCCGTTCTGCCCCATAACGAGGCAGTTCTAGCATCGGAATCTGAGTTTGTCTGAGCGTTCCAACTCCAACGCGAATCACTTGACCGCGACGATTGACGTAAGTGCAGACGGGCTGACTGATTTCGGAGCTAATTGCGGCAATCCGTTGAGCGAACTCGGCAGTCGTAATCCGATCGCCCGGTAAGCGTTGATGATACAACCGCTGTAGCTGTTTGATTTGGCTTGCTTTTAAGCCGTTGAGGTTTCCGTAGACGGTTTCGATAACTAAACTTTGCCAAACGCGACTCTTTTTATTCTAGATCGAGGGTAGGAATTGCAAAGTCTAAGGAATGTTATTCCAAATTGATTTTCGAGTGCGACAGATGCGGCAAGCCCCCTAACCCCCAAGTTTGGGGGAACAAGAATCAAAGTCCCCCAAACTTGGGGGATTTAGGGGGCGTAAGATCTGTAACATTAACAGACTGATTTGGTATTACCTCGATCGAATAACTCATTGTGCGTTGACCCGATGCCGTAGAGACGAAAATTCACAGAATTACGCACGATCGACCACCAGTTTGATCATCTGTGAAATCAAATCATTCGGCTCGATCGGTTTCGCTAAATGTAGATCAAATCCCGCTTGTAAGGCTTGCTGAACATTAACTCTTTTCGCGGAATTCTCCATCCGCCTATGCGGTGGGGATGGATAGCGACAGCGCGGTAGCGCTTATCTCTCAGGTCTTCCACCCGATTGATTCTGAATATACTCTTTCACGG
>JADEXW010000585.1 GCA_015206935.1 Pseudanabaenaceae cyanobacterium LEGE 13415
AACGAAGAAGATATCTTTAAAGGTGTGTGATTTGCCAATCAGTGCATTCTCTCCAAAATCCTGCACTAGATCTTTGAATAGGTAATAAAGAAATTCTTCTAAAACACTTGAATGTAAATTTGATCTTGAATCAAATTTTTCAGCATAATGCTGTTGATCCAGAAAGTCTTTGTATCCAGCAAGAAGCGCAACTCTTTCAGCAATAATTGAATCATCTTGCTCAGTTGTTTCCGAGTTGGGTCCGATCAACTGCATGTTAGCCGTGTGCCATTTATCATATTCGGCTCTGATTTCACGAAGGTACTTTTTACTGTCAGCATCTCTGTATTTTGTACGATGCTTTTCCTTCTGCTCAAGATTAGAACCGTGAACTAATGGATTTCTGTCGGTTGTTGGCATAGGTCTAACTTTTCTTGAAGATGACATGCGATCGCTTTCGCAAGCAGTGGCGGAACGGCATTACCAATTTGGTTATATTGGCAAAGAAATTTTTCATTAAACCGTTCTTCTCGATGGAGTAATTTGTGCGAAACAACTGTTTTCTTTCCTAGAAATCGATAGTGATCTGGAAAAGATTGAATTCTTGCTCCTTCACGAGCCGTTAAATTTCGATGTTGAAAAGGATGAATAAAATTCGCATAGAACGAAGCAGCGATCGTATGTGATGGCTTATAGGGATTCAAACGACGGTTGTTTTGGTCATAAGCTTTGTCTGATAATTCACCATTTCCGCTACGTCGTCTCGCTCCATGCTCTTTGGGAACATCTGCACTTGATTCACCCCAGCCAATCTGTCGAAAGCGATCGACTAATCGCGCAGAGTGTTCCATTGCAACATGATTGTAAAGGATAGGATTGCTGCCTCTAGTCCAGGTCTGATAACTGTTCTGGGGTTCTAAAGAATAAGACTGCTCTTCATTTCCTTCACGGGCATTCAGTTCTGGTAGATCTGATATTGCTTCCCATAAAGTAATTGCGGAGGTAATATTTGCATCATCAAAAATCGAGAGTTGGGACTTTCTTAAATGCAGCAATTCTAAAGAGTGAGTTTTTCTAGGAATTCCTAACTCCTGACCCGTTTTATTACCAACAATAAAGATACGTTCTCTAGTCTGCGGAACACCATAGTCAGCAGCGTTTAAGAGCCATATCTCTACAAAATAACCTAGGTCTTCAAACGTTTTTTTGATAATATCGACAACTTTAAACCCTTCTGAATTCTTCCGTGATAGTAGCCCCTTGACGTTTTCCATGACAAACGCTTTGGGTTCAAGAACTTTAATCCATTGAGCAAAATTGATAAACAAACTATTTCTAGGATCTTTGGGATCTTTTTGAGCAGGTCCAGCAATACTAAATCCTTGGCAAGGAGGACCACCAATAATGAGGTCAGGTCTAAAAATACAAATTTCTTTGATACTACTTTCTGTATTGAAGTTACAGATGTCGTTTTGAATGACGGTGATATCAGGACGATTGTGGCGCAACGTATCACAAGCCCAGGTATCAATTTCGACTGAGAGAGGAACGGAGAAGCCTGCCATTTCAAACCCTAAGCCAAAGCCCCCCGCTCCAGCAAAAAGATCGATCGCAATCGGTTGCTTTCCCCACACCATAGACTCTACGGACACTTTGAATGATCTCAGCCTAAGTAGGGTAGCATTATCCCGCTGTATTTTTTGTCAATAGCTCGTTCATTCTGTCTTCTCAGGTTTGCGAATCGTGAACGAGACTTCTTGCGGAAATTTGGGCGCGGGAGATTGAGTAAGGGTTGGAGGTTCAACCGGGGGAGCTTCAGGCGCGGGCGGATTGATTAAGTTAAACGGAAAGCCTGCACGTCGATCGAAATTTGATGCGATCGCGAGCAATGCGCCACCCAAAACAAAAAACGGTAACGGTAAGGTGATTTCTTGCGCCCATTGAAAAAATTGAGACAGCGCAAAAAAGACCAAGAAGCAGAGTAATCCAAACTGTGCGGCTGATCCCATGTTGTTTCTGTTCCACGCTACGATCTTTTTATAGTACACATGGTTTGCCAAAAATGATTGCGAGGCGCAAACGATCGAGGATTTTAATACTAAAGCGTGAACCTTTGTAGCGGATTCTC
Organism: Pseudanabaenaceae cyanobacterium LEGE 13415; assembly: GCA_015206935.1. Lineage (GTDB taxonomy): Bacteria > Cyanobacteriota > Cyanobacteriia > Leptolyngbyales > Leptolyngbyaceae > Leptolyngbya. The sequence goes on from JADEXW010000585.1 coordinate 2,108, forward strand.
GCTGTGAGGATCATCACAGAATTGAGAATAGAACTGTACGACACTAGACAGCTACCGATTTCCCAGATTTATCGATTGGAGAGTTTAAGTTATGGTGAGTCAGGCTTTTGACGATCGTTACGAATCTCAGACCCAAGCGATCGCACGTCAGTTACTCGGTGCGACTCGGACAGAGCGATCGTGGTTTGCTCAAATGCGCGATCAGATGCAGTGGGATGATAAGTTACTCGGCTGGGCAATGGGCAATCCAGGGTTAAGGGTGCAATTGTTTCGCTTGATTGATTGTTTGCCGTCGCTTAAAAGTAAGCCCGAAATTGCGCGGCATTTGCAGGAATATATGAGCGATCGAACGGTTGAACTTCCTGCGGCTCTGAAAAGCTTGCTCAATTTTGCCAATGCGGAATCAATGCCGGGACAGTTAGCAGCAACTACGCTTTCAACTGCGGTTGAAACGTTGGCACATAAGTACATTGCGGGTGAAAACCTGAAGCAAGTTCTGAAAACGATCGAGCGTCTGAGAAAAGACAAAATGGCGTTTACGGTCGATTTGCTCGGTGAAGCGGTGATTACGGAAGCTGAGGCGCAGTCGTATCTCGATCGATACTTAGATTTGATGTCGCAGTTAACCGAAGCCTCGAAATCTTGGGCGAAAGTGGAACAGATTGATTTTGCAGATGGACAACCACTTCCGAAAGTTCAAGTGTCTGTCAAACTGACTGCATTCTATTCACAGTTCGATCCGTTGGATGAGGAAGGGAGCAAAGCGAAAGTTGCCGATCGAGCTAGAACTTTACTGCGTCGCGCTCAGGAACTCGGTGCAGCCGTTCACTTTGACATGGAGCAATATGCTTACAAAGATCTCACATTGGCAACTTTGAAAGCATTGTTGATGGAAGAGGAATTTCGATCGCGTTCTGATATTGGGATGACGATTCAGGGCTATCTTCGCGATAGCAAAGCAGACTTGCAAGGCTTGATTGATTGGGCAAAAGAGCGTGGAACTCCGGTCACAGTTCGATTAGTTAAAGGCGCATACTGGGATCAAGAAACAATCAAAGCAGTTCAGAAGGATTGGGAACAGCCTGTGTTTAATGATAAGGCTGAGACGGATGCGAACTATGAACAGCTAACGGAATTGTTGCTAGAAAATCACGAAGTTTTGAATGCAGCAATCGGAAGTCACAATGTACGATCGCAAGCTCATGCCTTAGCGATCGCGAAATCTCTGAACATTCCCAAATCAAGAATTGAGTTTCAAACACTGTATGGAATGGGCGATAAGTTAGCGAAAGCGATCGTGAATCAAGGCTATCGAGTGCGGGTGTATTGTCCTTATGGCGAACTAATTCCAGGAATGTCGTATCTGATTCGTCGATTGTTGGAGAACACTGCGAATAGTTCATTTTTGCGGCAGAACTTAGAAGAAAGACCGATCGAGGAATTGATCGCGGCTCCGATGATCAATGAACATTCGGGACTGAAAGCACTTGATAAGTTCGAGAATGCAGCCGATA
>JADEXW010000586.1 GCA_015206935.1 Pseudanabaenaceae cyanobacterium LEGE 13415
TAATCACTTTGCTGTAGTACTCTTCTGAAGTATCGAGATTGTGATTGTAGGCGGTTAATCCAGCTTCTTTTAATTGCTGTGCCTGATGCGGTTTGAGCATTCCCAGAGTGCAGCACACCTCTAACTCTAAAGCCGCCACTTGCCGCACCATTTCCAAGACTCGATCGAACTGTGCCCCGTCTCGGACTTCTCGCCAAGCCGCTCCCATACAGAACCGAGTCGATCCGCTTGCTTTTGCCGCTTTCGCTTCTTCCAAAACTGCATTCAAATCCATCAGCGGTTCCGGTTTCAATCCCGTATTGTGATGGACACTTTGAGCGCAATAGCCACAATCTTCAGGACAAGCCCCACTCTTGATATTCCCCAACGTGCAGAACTGAACTTGCCTGGGATCGTGATGTTCGCGATGAACCCGTTGTGCCTCGAATAGCAAATCTGGGAACGGCTGATGATAAATTTGGGCGATGCGATCGCGAGAAGAAACAGCAGCAATCATAGTGATTCAGCCAAAGCACGATTCTTTATCATCATCGATTCTGACCTGAGATACAATCTCCAAGCTTCGATTTCTCAATCTTCGCGATCGTTCTCACCCCTCAATTCGATGCGCTCAATTTTATGTACAATGCGATGACTATGACCCGCCCCCCTTTACGCCGTCCCCCTGCACGATCGCGCCGTTTTCGGATTACGCTCACGGATTTGTTGTGGGCACTGATTGGACTCATGTTAACGATCGGGGGAACGTTGCTGAGAGCTTCGATCGCTGGACTACCGTGGAATTCGCCTTCTGTACCGCTTCACTTTCTGGGTGTCAGTTACCAAATGGGGGCAGTTTTATTAATTGGATGTTTGGGCGGCAAGAATGCGGCGGTGATGTCACAAATTGCTTATCTGGCTTTGGGATTGGCAGGATTTCCGGTGTTTTCGCAAGGGGGCGGACTTCAGTATTTGAGCGCTCCGAGTTTTGGATATTTGTTGGGATTTGTGCCGGGAGCCTGGGTTTGTGGATTTTTGGCATTCAAAGCGCCGCCTCGATTGGAATCGCTCGCGTTTAGTGGATTTTGTGGATTATTGGTGATTCATGCGATCGGGATTCTTTATCTCATCTTCGGTTCGCTGTTTCAATGGTTGAAGCTGGAAGGCTCGATTTGGCAAGCGTTTCTAACGTATTCATTTAATTTGTTGCCGGGACAAATAGCGGTCACTTGTGCGATCGCGGTTCTCGCTTTCGTGTTGCGGCGGATCATGTTTTATTGAAATGGGTTGGGGTTTATGAATCGTTCCTGGAGACGCGATTCATCGCGTCTCTACATTCAAATCGACGGATTATCTGTGAAAATTGGGATCTTGCTACTGTTCGTCATCTCCTCATGTTAAAAAACCGCTATTTCTGGATCGCCGCGATCGCGGGATTAATCATCGATCGCATCACTAAATTGATCGTGGTGAAAACGATGGCGTTGACGATTCCACCGCAAGATATTCCGGTCATTCCAGGAATTCTGCATTGGGTCTATGTGATTAATCCGGGTGCGGCTTTTGGCATTCTCGCAGGCAGTCCATTGCTCCGATGGTTATCGCTGATTGCGAGTGTGGCACTGATGGCATGGGCATGGTTTGGACGACGGATGCCACGGTGGGAACAGGTGGGCTATGGATTGATTTTAAGTGGTGCATTGGGGAACGGTATCGATCGATTTATTTTGGGTCACGTTGTCGATTTCATTAAAGTGCCATTCGTCTACGTGCCTTATCCAAATCCATTTCCGAACTTTGTTTGGATTCAGTTTCCGATTTTCAATTTTGCAGATATTTTCATTAACCTTGGGATCATTTGCTTGCTGATCGGAATCTACCGAACTCCCGAACCACAAAAAAATTCTAATTAAATCCGTAATATCCGCAGCCTTCTAATAAACTTTCCGTAAATTCTTCCCGGTTGACAACACAAACTCGGAGAAAACAGGTTAGTTGTCAGTAGTCCTAACGAGTGTGAATCGGCAGGATTACCCGGTTGCAATCAACAACTTAGGGTATGCTGCATAGCTAGATTACGCTACTTCGCTCCAGCTTGAGACCCTAGAATGACCCCCAATCGATTCCTAAAACAAGCAATGCGCGTTTCGCGATCGGCATCTCGCCGTTTGCCGCACCGAGCGGGACACTGGTTCAAGTGGCTCTCTCCCGGTTTATTGGTCAAACGCTGGATGTTTATCAGCGTCAGCGGTGTCCTGATGGTGCTTCTGGGTGTCGCGATTTGGAGCCGATTAACTCCGGTGTTCTATATCATGCAGTTTTCCGGTGATTTACTGGAACTGCTCACCCGCTTGATTCCGAACTACATCAGCGGGCCTTTAGTGCTGATTGCAGGGCTGTTACTGGTGTTCTGGGGGCAAAAACGCACGTTCGGCTCGATTACCGAAGTGCTGATGAGCGATCGAGATGAAGAATTGGTCGATGTGCTGATTAGTCACCGCAAACTAAATCGAGGCGCGAAAATTGTGGCGATCGGCGGCGGAACGGGATTATCCACACTGCTCAGAGGATTGAAGGCTTTGAGCGCGAATATTAGTGCGATCGTGACGGTTGCTGATGATGGTGGCTCATCGGGACGATTGCGGCGTGAAATTGGCGTGTTGCCGCCTGGAGATATTCGCAACTGTATCGCGGCTTTGGCAGACGAGGAAAAGCTTTTAACTGAATTATTTCAATATCGATTTAAAGCAGGCGATGGCTTGATCGGGCATAGTTTCGGTAATTTATTTCTCACGGTGCTGAGTGACATAACTGGGGATTTTGAAAGAGCGATCGCGGCAAGTTCCAAAGTTCTCGCCATTCGGGGTCAAGTTTTGCCTGCCACTTTAAGCGATGTGAAACTCTGGGCAGAACTCGCAGACGGGCGCTATATCGAAGGCGAATCGAACATTACCGAGGCGCGAGGCAAGATTGTCAAAATGGGCTGTAAACCTGCAAATCCGCCTGCCTTACCCAAAGCATTAGATGCGATCGAGGAAGCAGACTATATTGTCATTGGACCTGGAAGCCTATATACGAGCGTGATTCCGAATTTGCTCGTGCCCGAAATTGCCGATGCGATCGAGGCAAGAGAAGTCCCCTGCATTTATGTGTGCAATATCATGACGCAACCGGGGGAAACAGATGGATATTCGGTCGCGGATCACATTCGCGCTATCGATCGGGCTTGTGGACGACGATTGTTTGATTCGGTGTTGGTACAGAAAACGTCTCCTTCTGCGAGAGCGCTCCTCCGATATGCTCAGGAACAGTCCCATCCGGTTGATTTAGATGCGGATGCGGTGGCGCAATTGGGAAGACAGGTGATTCGCGCCAATATTATGATCGAAGATGAGGACACAGGCTATGTTCGGCATGATTCGCGGAAATTGTCGCGGGTGATTTTCCGATGGTACGAACGGACAAGACAATGAAAACGATCGACCTAAAATCCGCTAACGAGACCCGATCGCTCGGTCGCCAATTCGGGCAACAACTCCCCGCCGGAACGGTTCTTCTGCTTCGAGGCGATTTAGGGAGCGGGAAAACGTCATTCGTTCAGGCACTCGGAGAAGGTTTGGGAATCAAAGAGACGATCGAA
>JADEXW010000106.1 GCA_015206935.1 Pseudanabaenaceae cyanobacterium LEGE 13415
AGTTAGAAGCGATCGGACACGAAACCCAACCGCCTGCGCGATTCACCGAAGCTTCTCTTGTGAAAATGCTTGAAAGTGAAGGAATCGGGCGACCGTCCACGTATGCCAGCATCATCGGAACAATCACCGACGAGCGTAAGGGGTATGCTCAACTCGTTGGAAATACTCTCGTTCCGACCTTTACCGCGTTTGCGGTTGTGGACTTGCTAGAGAAGCATTTCCCGGACATTGTGGATCTAAAATTCACCTCCAAAATGGAGCAAACCTTAGACGACATTGCAACGGGTGAGGTGGATTGGCTGCCGTACCTAAAAGAGTTTTATCTCGGCAATGACGGGCTAGAAACTCAAGTTAAGGAGCGTGACAGCAACATCGATCCCAAAGAAGCCCGGACGATTCACTTAGAAGATCTGGATACAAAAATCCGCATTAGTCGCACCGGAGCTTATATTGAGTCAGAAAACGGCAATATCAACTTACCGAAAGATATGCCGCCTGCTGATCTCAATCCCGAACAGGTCGAAGTCCTACTAAAAGGACCGAAACAGCTTGGAACGCATCCTGAAACGGGAGAGCCAATCTACGTCAAGCTAGGACCTTACGGACACTATCTCCAGCTTGGAGACAAGACCGATGAGAATCCGAAACCGAAAAACGTCTCGATTCCACCCAAGGTCAAGCCCGAAGCCGTGACCTTAGATATGGCAGTTCGGTTATTGTCGCTGCCGAGAACGTTAGGAGTCCATCCCGATACTGGGCGGAAGATTCAAGCCGCGATCGGTCGATTCGGTCCTTATATCGTGCATGACTTGGGCAAAGACGAAGAAGGGAAAGCCGCGAAAGATTATCGATCGATTAAAGCCCCCGATGATGTCACGACCATTACGCTCGATCGGGCTTTAGAACTGTTCGCGGAACCAAAAGCCGTTCGTGGCAAACGAGGAACCGCTACCCCGATTCGTGAATTGGGCGCACATCCGAGTGATGGCGAACCTGTCAACATCTACAACGGTCCTTACGGCGCATACATCAAACACGGCAAAGTGAACGCTTCGATTCCTGAAGGTCACACCGTCGAAGATATTCCGATGGATGTCGCCGTTCAAGCACTAGAAGCGAAAGCAGGCACGAAGAAAGCGACGAAAGGGAAAAAGACCACGACAACCGCCAAGAAAACGACTGCGAAGAAGACCAGCACGAAGACTGCGACTAAGACGACTGCGAAGAAAACGACTACGAAGGCTGCTGCCGCCAAAAAATCGACAGGCACGAGCAAACGGGTCAAAACCAACGACTAAACTCGGAGGAGATAAGATGAAATCGATCGAGCAATTGACCGAGGAACTCTTATCTCCTCCGAGTATTTCACGATCGCTGCTGGCTGAAAAGCTAGTAGAAAGTTTGGAGTTTGATACTGATCCAGCGATTCAAGCGGGTTGGACAACTGAAGCGAAACGGCGACGAAATGAGATCCGAACAGGCGAAATTCAGCCAATTTCAGGCGAGGAAGCTCTCGCCCAAGTGCGCCAACTTCTAAATCCGTGAAGTATCTGTAGCAATCGTCAATCAGTCGTGAATTGCAGGGTTGATCGTGCCCCCTAGCCCCCAAGTTTGGGGGAACAAGAGTCTGAATCCCCAGAATTCGGGAGTAGAAGCGTGCTTGATACAATTGCTGGGTACTTTAACCCAGTCCCGTTTCAGTCTGTCTACGTGAGAAAAACAACTTCTAGAATTCGAGGAACAACTCCTGAAATCGAAGCGGCAGCTTTTCATTTGCGCCAAAATCTAACAAGGGCTGAAACGCTACTATGGCAAGCCTTACAGCGAAGACAACTCAACAACTTAAAATTTCGCTGTCAGCACCCAATCGGGCGCTTCATAGTCGATTTCTATTGCCCAACTTGCAAGCTGGTTGTCGAAGTTGATGGCAATAGTCATGATCAGCAAGTGGAATACGACGTTGAGCGAACTCAACATCTCAATCTCTATGGCTATCGTGTTATTCGATTTCGCAATCAGGAAGTCATGCAGAACCTAGACCTCGTTCTGGCTCAGATTCTGACCGCGAGTGAGCGTAATGAATTCGAGGAAGCTCCCTAAATTCCTCCAATTCCAGGGCAAAAATCTTGTTCCCCCAAACTTGGGGGTTAGGGGGCACGATCAACCCTGCAATTCACAAGTAATTCAGCATTACTGTCTCCCACCCTAAAGTGCTATAGCAATCCGGTTTGAGTTGTGAAATTCGGGAACGCCCCCAAACCCACGCCACTTGCTTTATGTCGGGGAACCCGCCCAGCGCAGTGGCTTATCAATTCTGGGGGCTAAGAGTCTTGTCCCCCCAAGCTTGGGGGTTAGGGGGCAAGATCAACCTCGCATTTCACGACTGATTTAGGATTGCTATAGATGATCGTCAATCAGTTTCGCTGCTGCTCTAATTTCTTCTGCATTGCTTCTCCAACAACCGAGTTAAATAATCCGCCTAACAGCATCGCAAAGGCACTGAAATGGAGCCATAACAGCAACACAATCACAGCCCCGATCGCGCCATACACTTGATTGAAATTGCCAACTCGTGCAACATAAAACCGCAACAATCCAGACAGAATCGCCCAGAGTAATGCCGCCAAAATTGCTCCAGGCAGAATCGGTCTACCGGGTTTCCAATGACTGGTTCCATAGCGATAGATAAAACTAAGCGCGATCGCAACAATCGACAATGCGATCGGTAAACTCAAATGATGCCAAAGATGGAACACGGTATGGGCAAAACTGCCGCTCCGAAGTGCCACTATCCGAACAGCAATATCGCTAATAAAAACAATTAACAGTGCAGAAACTAATAAAAAGAGCGTTCCGAGCGCAAGCGCAATTGCAATCAGTTTCATTTGCCAGAACGGTCGAACGCGATCGCGAGGAATGCCGTAAATTTGATCTAAGGCTGCCATTGTTGCGCCTGTCACACTCGAAGACACCCAAATTGCAGCGAGAAAGCTGAGTGAAAATAAGCTCTGACTGGTTCTTGCTCTCAAATATTGCAAAGCTTCTTTTGTTAGAATCAGCGCTTGTTCGGGAATGACTTGGCTGACTTGGTTGGTTAATGAGCGGAAATTATGCTCCGAAATCTCGAAAAGCCCGATCGCGCTTAAGAGTGCCAATGCTGCTGGAAATAGGGCGAACATGGCGTTAAAAGCAATCTCAGCGGAAAGACCGGGAAGACGATGGTATGCGGCTCGTCGAACGATTCTGAGCAGCATTTTGAAGTTGAGATACTGGAAAAATTGAAGGAATCGAGTGAGCAGGTTAAGCCCAGGACGGCTGATGCGTTTCAGCATTGTGAGGAAGTGTGGGAAGCTTTCCGAATCTTAGCAATCCTGCTCAAACTCATGTCGCACAAGTGTAACAATCTATCCTGCGGCACTCCCTAGTAGGAATAATGCTAACAAGGTTCCACTGTTCCAAAGCGCGTGAAGTAGCACAGATGCCATGAGATTTTGGGTACGGGTATACACGAAGCCTAAGATAATTCCGAGAACAGTTAATGGGAGAACTTCGGATAGGCTTAAGTGAACGATCGCGAAAATTAAGGCGCTGATCAAAATCGATTGCCAAGTGCTGAAATAGCGCGTTAATGAGGGCAATAGGAATCCGCGAAAGAAGGTTTCTTCAAAGAATGGAGCCGCGATCGCTGCGGTGACAAAAAATAGAATAATCGCGATCGTATCTTGACCCTCAAGCGCGATCGACAACAATGGATTACTGCCGCCGCGACCTTGCCAAATCTTCTCATTCAGCCAAGAGATTCCCGCCACTAAGGGATAAGCCGCTGCATATCCACCAATTCCCCAAAGCAACCATCGACCTCTGAGACTAAAGCGAAACCAATTGTTTTCGAGCGGTAAGTATCTGCGAATTGAGTAATATAAAACGCTCAATCCGCCTGCTGCTAGGAGAATGTAGGTGAAGAACGCGAAAAAAGCTCGATCGCGCGTTGTAAAAGTAGCTGGATCAATCTGGAATGTAGATCTGAGAGCCAACAAAGATAAAGGCACGACCACTTGACCGAGCAAGAGTTGTCCAACTGCAAAAAATCCAACGACTAGAACTTGCCAAGTGATTTCATAGTCCCAAGGCACTGTCCAGCGGATTGAATTTGTACCGACTAATAATGACGCTTTTCGATTGAAAATCCATTGTCCGCCCACAAAAAGCAGCACACCGAAACCGACAATAATCGCGATCGTGGGAACTGCATTTGCGCTAATCCATTTGACGAATGCTTGTTGCGCGGATTGCTGTTCAGCGGCACGAAGTTCAGTTAATTCATTCGATCGTTGTTCTAAGGTATAAAGCTTTTCTAATCCTCGATTGCGAAACCAGCCTGTGAGATTTTGTTTCAGAATCGGTTCGGCTCTGGGCGGTAAGGTATTTTGCCAAAGCGCCGTCAAGGTTTCAGCCGTCGATCGAAGATTGCGACTGGCTAGCGTTTGAGAAGATTGGGTCACAGCTGCCCAACTTTTTAATGCCGCATCGACTTGATTTTGTTGAGTTTGGAGAATTCCAATTCGGATATCTAACTCATCGCGTAACGTCTTCTGTTTTGCAAGTTCTACAGTCAGTGGTTTAGAAGAATCTGGACTTGCTTCAATTTGAGTTTGAGCAGAAGAAATTGCTTTTTCGACAGACGATCGCGTTTCTTGATATGCCTCTAACGCGGTTTTTTGAGGATCGCGATCGGTTAACACTGCCGCATTTGAATCACCGCGATACTGTGCTGCCTGAAGCAGTAAATCGGTTTGAGAAAGTTCTAATCGGCTTTGAAATTGGGGTTGATTCCAACTCCCAATCAGATCCAGCGCGATCGCCGCGATCGCAACTAAGGTCAGTCCCCACAATAAAATCCGCTTCGCTGTCATGCCAATTTCTGAAAACACCTCTCGTTATTGTATAGCCGTACCTATTTTAGTTAGGACACTTCTCGAAAGCCCCCCAGCCCCCAATTCTGGGGGAGCAAGAGTCTTGAGCAAGCAGAATTGGGGGTTTGGGGGCAACTTCGAGTATGTCCCAGTCTAAACTTCTACTGCTATAGGAAACAGAACCGCGATCGCACTGTCTTTCTCACTTCTGAAATTTGGCAACCTGAACACGATAAAATCAGGCTGACTTTTTGCCCTAAACAATTTCTATGACGACTCGTGTAATTCTTGTGCGCCACGGTGAAAGCAGCTACAACGTTGAAAAACGGGCACAGGGACATTGTGATCTCTCTACGCTGACCGAGAAGGGCGAAAAGATGGCAGCCCAAGTTGCAATCGCTCTGAAAGATCTGAAGTTCGATGCAGTTTATAGCAGTCCCCTCCAACGCGCAAAACGGACGGCAGAAATTATTCTCGATGGTTTAGACAATCCGCCTGCGCTCCGAACCACGGATGACCTGAAGGAAATTAATATTCTGCTGTGGGAAGGAATGCTGTTTACGGAAGTGGCTGAGAAGTATCCGGAGATGTACGCGCATTGGCATTCTGAGCCGCACAAAGTCCGAATGACGATGCTGGATGGGAGTGAATTGGCTCCGGTGTTGGATTTGTATCAACAGGCGGAACGATTTTGGCGATCGACCATTCCCCAACACCAGGATCAAACGATTCTGATCGTCGCGCACAGTGGAATTAATCGAGCCTTGATCAATACTGCGATCGGGCTTGAACCTGCGGATTATCAACGCTGCCATATTTCCAATTGTGGGATTAGCGTGTTGAATTTCTCTGGTGATTTTGGCGATCAGGTGCAAATCGAATCACTGAATGTCACCTCACATTTGGGTGAAACACTTCCTAAAGCAAGACCGAATCAGAAAGGAGCGCGTCTTTTACTGGTGCGACATGGTGAAACTGAATGGAATCGGCAAGGACGGTTTCAAGGTCAAATCGATGTGCCACTCAACGACAATGGACGAGTTCAAGCGAGTCAAGCCGCAGAATTTCTCAAATCAGTACAAATCGATTCGGCTGTAAGTAGCTCAATGGCGCGACCGAAAGAGACCGCAGAAATCATTCTCAAATATCATCCAGAAATTAAACTGAAGCTGCGGGACGACTTGCGTGAGATTAGTCACGGACTTTGGGAAGGCAAGTTTGAATCTGAAATTGAAGCCGGGTATCCAGGCTTGCTGCATCAATGGCAAAGTCAACCGGAAACAGTACAAATGCCAGAAGGAGAGAATTTACAGCAAGTTTGGGATCGAGCGATCGAGGGATGGAATGCGATCGTGCAAGCGGCAAAACCGGGGGAAACGATTTTAGTTGTGGCTCATGATGCGATTAACAAAGCCATTCTTTGTTATGTTGCGGGATTAACGCCTGCTGCATTCTGGAATTTCAAACAGGGGAATGGTGCAGTGAGTGTGATTGATTATGTGAATGGGAATGATGCAACACCGATGTTGATGGCGATGAATATCACAACGCATTTGGGCGGCGTTTTGGATAAGACGGCTGCTGGGGCGTTGTAGAAACATTCATTGTAGAAACATTCATTGTGTGGCGAATGGAATTCGCGGCTGGTGTCTTGCAGCGCTTTATTCACCTGTTAAAAGATTTGCACATTTGTTATGAATCAGTACTTCGCAACCGTCGCACGAGGACTAGAATCCCTTGCGGCGAAGGAATTAGAGCAGTTAGGCGCAACTGCGATCGAACCAGGGTTCTGTGGAGTTGCATTCACAGGGAATCTTGCCTTGTTGTATCGCGTCAATCTCTGGGCGCGACTACCGTTTCGCATCTTGATGAAATTGTATGAATTTCCTTGTCAGGATGCAGAAGATCTCTATCAGGGTGTGCAATCGATCGATTGGGCACTGTATCTCACGCCTGACATGACGTTGGCGGTGAATGCGACAGGTAAAACGCAACAACTTAACCACACGCATTTCACAGCGCTTCAAGTCAAAAACGCGATCGTGGATCAACAGCAAGACCGATTTGGCGATCGCTCGAATGTGGAACTTCAGTCTCCGGATCTGCAAATCAATGTGCATCTAGATCAAGAGAGATGTACTGTGAGCCTGGATAGTTCAGGAGAGAGTCTACATCGTCGGGGTTATCGTCCTGCTGTGGGTGTTGCACCTCTGAAAGAATCCTTAGCGGCAGCACTGATTCAACTCTCTGGTTGGCAACCTGAACAGATGTTTTATGATCCGCTCTGTGGGTCAGGTACGTTACCGCTAGAAGCAAGTTTGAAAGCACTGAATGTTGCACCTGGATTGTTTCGAGAGCGATTTGGGTTTGAGACTTGGCTCGATGCAGACTTAGCTTTGTTAGAGGATTTAATTCAGAGCGCAGAAGCGAGCCAGCGGGAACAACTTCCTGCACCAATTTGGGGCAGCGATCGCAATCCAGCGGTGATTGAACAAGCGATCGTCAATGCAACTCAGTGCGGCGTATCGAGTCACGTTTATTTTACGACGCTCGATTTAGCAGAGGTTGCTGCTCCAGCCGATAGCGGTGTCGTCTTCTGCAATCCCCCTTATGGTGAACGGTTAGGGCGAGATAGCGATTTGGGTGCATTCTATAAGCTGTTAGGGGAGGTGCTGAAGCAGCAATTTAAGGGTTGGACTGCTTTTGTATTGAGCGGGAACAAGGAACTTGCTCAAGCGATCGGACTGCGATCGTCACAACGATTTGCCGTGTACAACGGAGCAATCCCCTGTCAGTTGATGAAGTATGAGCTGTACTAATGTTTCTTTTGCTACTTTGAGGAAATAGAAATTTGTAGCAGTGGGATCTAATGCCGTTCAGTCTAAAGTTAGAATCTCAAAGACTTTGCTTGACTCTCCAGCCGACTAGAGACTTCAGAATGAGGATACGAAAGTTTCATCCTCGCTTCAGGAGTTTGACCGATGACGCTACAACTGACGGTTCCAAATATGGCGTGTTCTGCCTGTGGCAACACCATCACTACAGCTATTAAATCCATTGATTCCACTGCAACTGTGACGACTGATCCGAAAACGAAGCTCGTTCAAGTTGAAACGCAAGCTTCAGAAGACTTGGTGAAGCAAGCCATCATAGATGCAGGGTACGCCGTTGTTTAATCTGTGATTTGTCTTATGGAAACTGCTACTTTGAAACTGCAAGGCATGAGTTGTGCTGCCTGTGCAAAGAACATTGAAGATGCCATTCGAGCAGTTGAGGGTGTGAATGAGTGCAGCGTTAATTTTGGCGCAGAGCAAGCCACGATCGATTACGATTCGCGTCGAACTAGCATTGCTGAAATTCAGCAAGCTGTAGATGCTGCTGGTTACTCGGCTCACCCGATGCAAGAGGATGTTCTTGCTGGTGAAGATGATGTTGAACGGAAAGAACGTCAAACCCAAAACCGCCGATTACGCCAGAAGGTTTGGACGGCAGGGAGCATTGCGGCTGTGCTGGTATTTGGCTCAATTCCTGCGATGACGGGACTCCGAATTTCCTTGATTCCGATGTGGTTACATCATCCTCTTTTTCAGTTGGTGTTCACGACTCCGGTAGTGTTCTGGTGTGGGGCTTCTTTCTTTGCGAATGCTCGGAAAGCTTTGAGGCGGCACACGGCAACGATGGATACATTGGTCTCGATCGGAACTGGGTCTGCTTATGTTTATTCTCTGTTTCCGACCTTTTTTCCTCGGTGGTTCATTGCTCAAGGACTGAATCCCGATGTTTATTTTGAAGCAGCAACGGTGATTATTGCACTACTCTTACTGGGTCGGTTGCTAGAGAATCGAGCAAGAGGACAAACTTCAGAAGCGATTCGGAAGTTGATTGGATTGCAAGCAAGAACAGCGCGAGTGCTTCGGAAGGGGAAAGAAATTGATTTACCGATCGCGGCGGTTGTCGTCGGTGATGTCATTCTTGTGCGTCCGGGTGAAAAGATTCCGGTTGATGGCGAAATTTTGGAAGGTCGATCGACGATCGATGAAGCAATGGTGACAGGGGAGAGTTTACCTGTGACAAAACAAGCTGGAGATGCCGTAATCGGGGCAACACTGAATAAGACAGGAAGCTTCAAATTCCGCGCGACTCGTGTGGGAAAAGATACGTTTCTGGCTCAGATCGTGAAGTTAGTTCAGCAAGCACAAGGCTCGAAAGCACCCATTCAACGATTAGCAGATCAAGTGACAGGATGGTTTGTGCCTGCGGTGATTGCTATTGCGATCGCAACGTTTATTCTTTGGTATAACGTCATGGGTAATGTGACGATGGCATTGATTACAACGGTTGGTGTGTTGATTATTGCTTGTCCTTGTGCGTTAGGGTTAGCAACACCGACTTCGATCATGGTTGGAACTGGGAAAGGGGCAGAAAATGGCATCTTGATCAAAGGTGCAGAGAGCTTAGAACTGGCTCATAAACTGCAAACGATCGTGCTAGATAAAACTGGGACAATCACGCAAGGTAAACCAACTGTTACGAACTTTATTACGGTTCGAGGCACTGCGAATCACAATGAGATCAATCTACTTCGTTTAGCTGCTTCGGTTGAACGAAATTCTGAGCATCCACTTGCGGAAGCAGTTGTCCACTATGCTCAGGCGCAGGGAGCAGAATTAACGAATGCACAAGGGTTTGAAGCGATCGCTGGAAGTGGAGTACAAGCGAATGTCTCAAGTCAACTTATTCAGATTGGTACACATCGCTGGATGACTGAGTTAGACATTAATACTCACGCTTTTGAGCAACACTGGGAGCAGCTTGAATCGAGTGGCAAAACTGTAATTTGGATTGCGATCGATCATCAAGTTGAAGCGATTATGGGAATTGCAGATGCGGTAAAACCCTCTTCAGTTGCAGCGATCCGCTCGCTTCAAAAGCTTGGATTAGAAGTGGTGATGCTGACTGGGGACAATCGCCGGACTGCGGAAGTGATTGCGCGAGAAGTCAATATTCACAGAGTGTTTGCGGAAGTTCGACCTGACCAGAAAGCAGCGACGATCGAGACCCTTCAGCGTGAAGGGAAGATTGTGGCGATGGTGGGAGATGGGATCAATGATGCACCTGCATTAGCGCAAGCAGATGTTGGAATGGCAATCGGGACAGGAACAGATGTTGCGATCGCAGCAAGTGATATCACCTTAATTTCTGGCGATTTACAGAGCATCGTGACTGCGATTCAACTGAGCCGAGCAACAATGCACAACATTCGGCAAAACCTGTTTTTTGCATTTATCTACAATGTGGCAGGAATTCCGATCGCGGCAGGGATTCTTTATCCGCTGTTTGGTTGGTTGCTTAGTCCGATCTTGGCTGGAGCAGCGATGGCGTTTAGCTCAGTTTCAGTGGTGACAAATGCGCTTCGACTTCGCAATTTTCAGCCCAAACTGATGAGGTAGAGCCATGCTTAAACAATTTGTGTTCTTTGGAACATTACTTGGATTTGGATTTCTAATTGGGACACTCACAGGTGCAATGTTTTAGAGGCGTTGAATGATGAGAAAGCTAATGATTACTGCAATTGCAAGCTTAACACTCGGAGGTACAGCCCTTAGTGCCTCTGCAATGGAAACAATGCAGCCCGTCCAAGAAGGGCAATTTCACCGCATTGAGCAACCGATCAGAAACAAAGCGATCGTAACACTCGGCGGACTCGGATTAATCGGTCTGGAACTGTGGTGGTTTTTGCTGAGTAAACCAAAGTCTCGCAAGGCAATGAGTGTCAGTGAAGCGCGATCGCAAAAACTTCAGTAGCCAGAAGTAGTACAAGTCTGGGAATCTCATCCGTTGTGTTGTGATTTGCAAATAATTCTCTGATAT
The DNA here is from genome assembly GCA_015206935.1 of Pseudanabaenaceae cyanobacterium LEGE 13415. Taxonomy (GTDB): domain Bacteria; phylum Cyanobacteriota; class Cyanobacteriia; order Leptolyngbyales; family Leptolyngbyaceae; genus Leptolyngbya. The sequence continues at coordinate 10,785 of JADEXW010000106.1, forward strand.
TAATTTGCATTTTGCTTCTCAATCTTGGTTTCTAACGATCGAACTTGCAACTCGTATCCTTGCTTGGTCGATTCCCATTCTTTTTCCAGCAGATCTGCTTTGACTTTGGCATCCTGATGAGCATCCCGAATGCCTTCTTCTCGTGCTTTTTTGATTGCTTCTTCCAGTTCAGCAGGAAAGGCAGAAACCTTTTGCTGATATTGCTCACAGAGGGGTTGCTGGGTTGCCAAAATGCGATCGCGTTCTGCCCAGTCTTTTTCTTTGGCTTCAGTTGTTTCGCGGATTTCCCGTTCAATCTGCCGTTTCGTCGCTTCATAGTCATCGGTTGAAATTCGGCGCGATCGCTCCGTTTCATACTGATAGTCTTCTTCTTGTCGCTGCCGCTGTTGACTGAGCAATTCTCTGTTCTCATTCGAGTTCGTCTCAAATTCTTCTTGTTCTTGCTGCCAGATTTTTCGAGTGTCAGCTATCTCACGATCTAACGTTTCGCGATCGCGTTCTGATTGCTGTTCGAGTTGCAGCAAGGTTTCCTAATGTTCTTGCGTAATCAAGTAAAGAACATCTGCAACAATGCGGGTTTGCTGAAGGTGTTTTAAGTTCTTTTGTTCAACGGCTAAGGCTCGTTTGAGATCATCGAGCTTTGTCGTTTCAGCCCATTGCAGTCGATACGACTGATTTACCGCCAACGTTGGTCGAATTTGCTCAGAAGGCGAATTTACTGCCAGATGACGTGATGATGCTGGCGCGATTGAAGTATCGGGGACAGCAACCCACTTCCGCTGAGAAATGGGAGCTATTGTATAACGTGATCAAAATGATCCGATCGTGAGACAGCGATTCACAGAAGGACATGAAC
>JADEXW010000587.1 GCA_015206935.1 Pseudanabaenaceae cyanobacterium LEGE 13415
ATCGCGCTTGATATTTCGACCAGTTCGCGAACATCTTGCGGCTCTGCAACGCGCAAATCCATCATTTCGACAGCCACTCCGGTTTTGGTAATCCCGGTTGCGATCGCTTGTGCGAGTCGATCGCCGTATCCATGTCCTGCCACATAGAACAATCCAACGGTTGTCGTGGCTTTTGCTTGGGTTTGGCTCCAGTCTTGATAGCGTCCAACCAGTTCTTCGAGATTGTAGCGCAGTAACGGGCCGTGACCTGTCGCGATCGTGGTAATTTCGGGCAGTTCTTTGATCCGCTTGATTGCACCCAAGACCGATCGAGCATTCGGAGCCATCAGACAGTCGTAATATTGACGGAATTCGGCTTCGAGAATGTCTAGATCTTCGTCGTAGGTGTGATCGTCGCAGAAGTGCATCCCGAACGCATCACAGGTAAACAGCGTTTGGGTTTTGTGATCGTAGGTGAAAATGGTGTCGGGCCAATGCAAGTTTGGGGCTGAGACGAATTCGAGTTCGTGACCGTTGCCCAAATCTAAGCGATCGCCACTTTTGACAATCTTGCTCTTGAAGGGCTGATGCACTAGATTTTCGAGGAATTGAATCGCGACTTTTGCACCAATGACGGTAATTTCGGGATTCAATTCGAGGACATCGCGGACTAAACCGCTGTGATCCGGTTCGGTGTGGCTGATGATGAGATAATCGATTTCTTGCGGATCGATGAGTTCGTTGAGCGCATCGATGTAAAGTTCGCGGAATTTGGCGTGGGAAGTGTCAACCAGGGCAATTTTTTCGCCTCGGATTAGGAAGGAATTATACGTGGTTCCGTTTTCGAGAGAAAACTCGATATCAAAGCGATCGCGATCCCAGTCGAGTGATCGGATCGTGGTGGTTTCCGGTGCGATATCGCTCGTTTCGGTGGTGAGACGAACTCTCGATCGAGCAGGGCGAGGAGCAGAAGCGACCATATACGATCTCCCAAACGTGGTGTGAACAACTAAACATTTCTCTTATAGTTCGATTTTCGCGCGTTGTATCTCGTTTTGTAAAGTTTCAATAAGTAAGCATACCTATAAATGAGTTTAATAGATAACGAATGGATTGGGTTAAATATCGGAAATTCCCGTCTTCACTGGGTTTCATTCAAAAATGACCAAATTCAAGAGAAATCCGATACGCCTCACATCGTTGAGAATTCAGTAATTTCTCTCAGTAGACAACTTCCAAACTTTGTAAATCAACAAATTAGTTTTGATTATCAATCAGATGCAGGGTTAACGATTGACGCTGAGTTATGGATCGCTTCTGTTGTCCCGGAGCAGTTCTATTATTGGCGCGAGTTGCCGAATGTTCACTGCATCGATTTGGAGCAGATCCCTCTCCGAAGACTTTACCCTACTTTGGGGGTCGATCGTGCGTTGGCGCTTTGGGGAGCGATTCAACGATATGGTAGCCCAGCATTAGTGATTGATTGCGGGACGGCAATGACCTTTACGGGCGCGAATCAGCAGCATGAATTGGTTGGAGGTGCGATCGTGCCGGGAGTGCGATTACAGTTTCAAGCGTTGGGGCAACATACAGCGGCGCTTCCGACGCTCGAACAAGTTGAAGCGCTTCCGAATCGATGGGCAAGAGAGACGAAAGGGGCGATCGAGAGCGGCATTTTGAATACGCTATTGGCGGGAATCCGCAATTTTATTGAGGATTGGAATTGGCAATTTGGGGAAAGTACGATCGTGTTAACAGGTGGCGATGCGAATTTGATGGATTCGTTGTTGGGATGCGATCGAATTCAGTTGGATTTGGATTTGGTGTTTTGGGGAATGCGATCGATTCGGGCAATTCAGCGATCGTGAATCAACTTGTGAATTGTTTCGTGAATGTGCTGCTGTAGGCAAAATTGAATTGCTTCGTTTGGGTCGGCTAAAGCCCCCTAAATCCCCCAAATTTGGGGGACTTTGAAGGATGAAACAATTCTGAATTCTAGAGATTTTTCTAGCTCAAAGTCCCCCAGAATGCGGGATTTAGGGGGCATTCCCCGATCGAGCTGAACTCTAACAAATCCACTGTGGAAGAAGTGCTAGAAACGAGACTTTTACGCGATCGTCGTTTTTCCCTCAAAATAATCCTGCAATTGCTTTCCATGATCATGTGATAACCGACCGGGCGGCAAATGCGACCTGTGAAACGCTTCAACCTCCGCGACCTCATCGGTATCCTTCGGATTAAACGTTCCAGTCGCTTCCACCTCCACAACCACGCAAATCGAGTGCATTCTCGGATCGCGATCGGGAGCCGAATAAATCCCGACCAATCGCCGAATTTTCGTCAATTCCAATCCCGTTTCTTCTGCCAATTCCCGTCGAATGGCAGTCGGCAAATCTTCGCCCCAATCGACAATGCCACCGGGGAGACTCCATAAACCGTTGTCCCGTCTGCGAATCAGCACAATTCGATCGTCCGGTAAAACAGTAATGATGCTGGTTCCGGTGACTGGATGCCGAAAGATTACACCCAGAACGGTTTGAAAAAAGTGCCAAAACCGACGCATAAACAAAGAAAACAAAGTGAAGGGATAGTACGTCGAAAAGTCACGATCTTTTAATAGATACAGAGAATTTAGGTAAGATCAGCAAGAATTTGAGCCGCGTGAAGATCAGGTTTGACTTTACGATAAATCTTTTCGATCGTACCATCTGGATTGATTACAAAAGTATTTCGAGTAATTCCTAAATACTCTTTGCCCATGAACTTTTTGAGTCCGTAGCTTTCATACTGTTCCGCGACTTTCCCACCTTCATCAATCAGTAATGGAAACGGAAGATTGAACTTTTTTACGAACTTTTCATGCGATTTTGCATCGTCTGTACTCACGCCTAAAACGACGATATTCTCGCCTTGATACTGCTCATAAGCATCTCGAAATCCGCACGCTTCTTTTGTACATCCGGGAGTATTGTCACGCGGATAAAAGTACAAAACAACTCGCTTTCCTGCAAGATCTGAAAGCTTGACTAAATTTCCATCGGTATCAGGTAAGACAAAATCGGGAGCGCGATCGTCAACATTCAAACTCATGCTCTAATCCTGTTGAAATCGTTGTTTTGCTGATTGAATCGCTCGATCGATTTGTTCAAATCCGGTTCCGCCAAAACTATTTCGGGCGGCAACTACTTGAGAAGGCGCGATCGCATCGTAAATATCTAATTCAAACGCGGGATGTAATTCCTGCCATTCTGCAAGCGACAAATCTTTCAATAACTTGTTCTGAGAAAGGCACGATCGAACCACTTTCCCTACTAAGTTATAAGCTTCTCTAAATGGAACACCTTTCGATGCTAAATAATCCGCGACATCGGTTGCATTTGAAAAGTCTTCTGCGACCGCTTCATTCAATCGAGCTGTCCGAAACTCCAGACCTTCTTGAAACAGAATTGTCATCGCTTCAAGACATGCTTTCACCGTTTTCACCGCATCAAATAGCGCTTCTTTGTCTTCTTGCAAGTCCTTGTTATAGGCAAGCGGCAAACCTTTCATCAGCACTAACATGCCTTGCAAATGTCCAAAAACTCGTCCCGTTTTTCCACGAACTAATTCAGGCACATCCGGATTCTTTTTCTGCGGT
>JADEXW010000588.1 GCA_015206935.1 Pseudanabaenaceae cyanobacterium LEGE 13415
ACTTTATGGCATCGATGTAGCAAAGCTGGCGAACCTCAACGGCTTGCAAACCCGAAGTGTTCTCTCGGTCGGTCAAGTCCTGCAAGTTCCAGCCACGAACCGAACCGCAATCAGCGGAGTGCCGATTCAGTCGCTGCCCGATCTCAAGGCAGTTCCGGTCATTCCCCCGCAAACGACCCAGCCCGAAAGTGTTCCTTCGGTCGTCGTCAAGCGGAAGCCATCTGCACTGGAAGGACTGAGACAGAATCGCGATCGATTGAAGCAAAGTTTGGCGGAGTTGAAGTCTGAGGAGTCTGCATCATCTCAATCGACCCCTGTGCAGGTCGCAACCTTACCTCAGTCGAATACGCCCAGCCTGGTAACGTATCGAGTGAATCCTGGTGAAACACTGTCGTCGATCGCTCAAGCGCATGGCATCTCGGCACGCGAACTGGCTGCACTGAATCAGCTTAACAATCCCAACTTAGTTCAAGCGAATCAGTTCATTAAAGTTCCTCAAAGAATCGCTCAGGCTCTTCCTCAACCTGCGGCAACCTCTGAACCTCAACCACCTACAGCGGCTGATGTTCAAGTCCCAACCGTTCCGAGCCTTGCCTCAACTCAAAACCCAGTTACGTCGAATGCTCCCCTAGCCGTGGGTGGCGATGCACGTCAGTTTGCCTTCGCAAATCCCGCTCGCAATCGCGCTCCTGAAGCTCGATCGACGGATGTCCGCCGCAGTGACGATCAGTATGTAAATACGCTGATGTCGGAGATCTCGCGCTTGCGGGAACGCTATCAATCTTCTCGATCGAATCCCCGCGAGACTCCTAGAGTTTCCGCTGCCCAGGCTCCCGCTCCTTCTCGCCGTGTGAATCCGCAGTTCCGTCCTGCAACTCCCGTTGCTGCGTTGCGGACTGAGAGCCGGAGTGTTTCGACTCCGACTGTGCCAACGGCGGCAGGTCAAACTCGCCTAGAGCGGATGCTCGCAGATGCCCCTAAACCGAAAACTCAGGTCGTGGCGGTGGCTCCAGCGGGATCTGAATCCTATGCGCCCGTTTTGCGTTCTCCAGTCGGCAAAACGGTCTCTCCGAATCTGCCTTCTCTCGGTCGTCCTGATTCCTATATGCCAGGACAACGCTTCAATGGCTATATCTGGCCCGCGAAAGGCGTTCTGTCTTCTCCCTATGGTTGGCGCTGGGGACGGATGCACAAGGGAATTGACATTGCGGCTCCGGTTGGAACCCCGATCGTCGCAGCGGCTCCCGGTAAGATCGTCACCGCAGGTTGGAATGATGGCGGTTACGGTAATTTAGTCGAAGTCGAACATGCGGACGGCAGTGTGACGCTGTATGCTCACAACAGTCGCATCTTAGTTCGAGTCGGTCAGCAAGTTCGCCAAGGTCAGCAAATTGCTGAGATGGGTAGCACTGGATTTAGTACCGGACCGCACTCTCACTTTGAGGTGCATTTACCGGGTCGAGGTGCTGTGAACCCGATGGCAGTGTTGCCGCAATCTAGAGGCTAATTGGATTGAGAATGAGGAAGGTGATTCATCTTCCTCATTTTTTATGCGATCGCTTTGTTTGCCTTCTCAGTTGTGGTATCATTGCTTTGTACGGCTCAGTAGCTCAGTGGTTAGAGCAGGGGACTCATAAGCCCAAGGTCGCAAGTTCAAATCTCGCCTGAGCCATAAGGAAAAGCCAGATACGGAGGGGGTTTCAATGAACTCCCTCCGTTTTGCGTTGGGTCATGTTAGGTCAGTTTGGGCTAGAAATTGGGGTAAATTTGGGGTAAAACGTTTGAGTACGAACGTTCCTGCTTAGGAGTTACACAGATGTACTTGAACAACCCGTCACGTCGCGCTTTCAAAGGTTCGGTTCAGATCAAGGTTTCCAACGATCGCATTCAACTCGTTTTCTCGGTAGCTGGCAAACGTCACTACCTCTCGACTGGACTTGCAGATACTCCTGTTAATCGCAAGATGGCAGAACGCAAGGCAGCGATGATTGAAGACGACATTTTCAAAGACAGGTTTGATCCAACGCTGGAAAAATACAAGCCACAATCGGCTCTCAGCACCGTTACCCCAAGTTTTACCCCAAGTGCGCCACCCAAAACTTCGCTGATCGAGCTATGGGAACAATACACCGAGTTTCAAAGCGCTCATCTCGAAGAGACAACGATCATTCGAGATTACGGCAAAGTCGAGAAGCGTCTTCGCAAACTGCCCAAGCCGAACCTAGAGGATGCAATTGCGATCCAAACTTATCTGCTCAAGAATTACGCGGCAGAAACGGCAAAGCGTACCCTGAAACAACTGAGTGCCTGTTGCGAATGGGCAATGCGGAAGAAGCTGGTGTCTGATAATCCGTTCAAGGAGCTTGCTAAGGAGATTCGGACAAAAAAGAAGAGTCGAGTTTCACGCAAGCCATTTTCTCGAACTTGCGTTCCAGCGATCATCTCAGCATTTGAGAACAACACCTATTCCTCGAAGTTCTCCCCGATTCCGCATTCTTATTACGCTTCCTATGTCAAATTCTTGTTTCATACCGGATGCCGCCCCGAAGAAGCGATCGCACTCAAATGGAAGCACATTGAGAAGAATCGAATCTACTTCTGTGAAGCGGTTGCCACTGATGTAAGAATTCGTAAGTCCACGAAGACGCATACGCCGCGCTATTTTCCAATCAATGCAGAATTGCAGCGCATTTTGGACGAGATTAGACCGCAAGATAGCAGTGCAAATGACTTGGTGTTTCCAGCCAGAAACGGGAAAGAACTGGATACGCACAACTTCTTGAATCGCGTCTGGAAACCTGTAGTCAAGCAATTAGTAGCAGCAGGCAAGGTCAAAGAATACTTGCCTCAGTACAACTGTCGTCACACATTCATTACCCTGTGCTTAGAAGATGGTATTTCTTCGCGTCGGGTCGCTGAATGGTGCGGTACGTCTGTTGCGGTGATCGAAGAGCATTACGCAGGGACAATCAATCACATCCAAGTCCCGTCGTTTGGACTAGAACAGGATGAATTCGAGGATTGAGAAGCAGGATAAATTCGGTGATTGAGATGGCAAGGGGTTGAACAAATCAGCCCCTTTTCTCATGATGGCTCTGTTTTGGCAGCAGTTTGATATTGGGATGTTTACAGGAAATTCTGATTTAGAGGGTTAATCTCCAAGCACGGATTTCGGCTAACGCAAGCAGCGATCGCTCTGTTAGAGGCAACGCAGCATCGTCAGTTGAGCTAGGCAATCGATTCGTCATATATGTTTCATCTAAGCCTGTAAGCTGGCTAAATTCTTCTTCAATGCCATCTAGAAGTTGCGGTGCGATCGAACTTACTTGCCAATCTCGATCCCAGAAAATTCGGTCAGCTAAAGCATCAATAATTTCTTCCCATAAATCGAGATTCGTAGAGCGATCGCTAAAATCAGCTTCTTCCTCACGCTCTCCGTATTCCTCAACCGCAGATTCCCAGCGAGGACGTACAAATTCTTCAAGGGATATTGTCAAATGTGGTGTACGAGAGAATTAAGCCGCATCTTTTTTCTGATTTAAATGATCGCGTTCTCCCTCACGAATGCCATCTGTAAATTGAACTCCTTCAATCACCTCCGCCAATCGATT
>JADEXW010000589.1 GCA_015206935.1 Pseudanabaenaceae cyanobacterium LEGE 13415
TCGCAAGGCTGTTCAGAAATGGGAAAAGTTGCACGATGAGTTGCAAAAAACGTGTCGAGAACATCTCAAAATCATTTCGCCAATGCAACTCAACCAAGGCGATTTCAGATTGCATCCGCTGAACGAATGGGTGCTTGATCTTTGCGATGACTTGATGTTTCCCCTAGCAGAAAAAGGCAACTATCGGTACAAGTTCAAATCTTGGGAAACGCTTGAATTGGCGGTTGACGAATTCTTGATCGCGCTCGAAGCCGAACTTGAAACACCGGATGTAGCTTAGTGTGCAGCGATCGTAGTTCTTCCGCTTGATCCGAGAAGAACTCGATCCGCTGCACTCTCCGAGTACAGCAAAATTTCAGTACAGTCCGAGCTAAAAAGCACTGATTGGTAACGATTAGGTGCTAGAAAACAAGTACTACAACACGTTAACGAGGAATTTTCAAAATGACAGTTTCTACAAAGGTTCAAGCAGTTAAAACTTTCAAAAACGAACGCGAGATGATGCTTCAAAGTCAGGTTGAGTCAGGTGACTTTAGCTGAATCTAGCTTTGATCAGTAGTTAATTTCTTTTCTTTGGGGAAAATGCGGTGTATCGATCATGTTTTCCCCAACCATCATCAACACATACACACACACTAACTTCCGATAAAAACACATCATGTACATCATTGCTAATCGTGAATTTCCAACTTGGGTTGACGTTCAGAATGCAATTCGAGAAATTTTGTATTCGGGTGATCGACAAATCGAAGGTGAAGAATTCGAGTTCGTCAACGAGTTCCTAAAACGTCATCCAAAGTATGATCGAAAGACCGTTGACATGGTTGCTATTGAAATCCGCACCCATCGTTCTAAGCCGCAATTTCCTGCGTTTCCGAGTTTTTTCATCGTTCAATCAGACGGTACACGAGAAGACATCTCATACAAAAAATGTGTCTCTGGCAAGCGTGGCGGATACAACCACGTCAAAGACCATCTCATCGCTTATCGATGCGAGATTCAGTACCAAATTGACAAGCAGAAAGATCGAGGTCGTGATGTTTGTGCTTGTTGCGGTTCGACTGAAAAAATTCAGATTGATCACGTAAAAGATTTCATTGTTCTCGTTAACGATTTTGAACTGTTTTTTGGATTAAATGCTCAGGTTCTCGATATGGTGGATCATCCGTCTATTGCTGGAGAGAAAAATTTTCGTGATCGTGCGTTAGCCGAACAATGGCAAGAGTTTCATCAATACAATGCGACCTATCAAAAGCTTTGTGGTCATTGTAATCGCAAGAAAAAGAAAGGTGGTAGATACCGCCAACCAAAAGTAAAATGAAAACTGAAATCGATAAATTGATCCGTAAATTGATCCGTCGATCGTCGCAACCCAACACTTCATCATGCAACTCTACAACCGAAATCAATCCAATCCTCGTATCCGATGGAATCAAGCGGATCGTGCTTCATTTAATCGAAAGTTTGCCATCAAACTCGATCTTAACTATGACGAAACAACCAATCGAATCTACGGCTATTACAACGACAGGTACAATGATAATTCCTATTTTGTAATGATCTACACCTATGCGATGGGTGACAACACAATCAGGGCAAGTGTCCAAATATCAGGTGTTGATGTCGAACCGATTAAGTTGGTCACAATCAAGCAGTTTCGCTATGATTTGTATCTCGCAACTCTCGAAGATGATGTGTTCGATTTGGGAGACGATGAGAAAGCAGAAAAAGCGAACTCTCGATATCTAAAACAAAAGCGAACTGTACGTATCATTCACGATGAAAACCCCGATAGTAAAATAGGTTCAGCTTCTTCATACCATCCTCAAAAATGGATTGATTACGCGAGTTTAGACCTCAATACGATTCCAGTTCTGACCCTCATTAATCTTAAGCAAATAAAGAATACTTGTTCGGGTGTTTACATATTATTTTCCAAAGATAGAAAACATATTTTGTATATCGGTCAAGCTATTAGTTTGCAACAGCGTTGCACATTCGGAAGGTTTGATCGCGAATATCATCTCACAGGTGAAGAAATACTTGCACCAATCGATGTAGATCGTGATCTGTTGGATACAGTCGAATCGATGTTAATCAAAAACCTCCGACCGATTCACAACAAAACGCATAGTGCAAAAATTTTGAACTTCAAGCGTGATGATAAGTTCGTTTGCGACAATGATGAAATCGATGAATTGATCCGTCGATCGTCGCAACTCCAACCGCAGATCGGCGGCTAGTTCTTTTCAGGTTGGGGAATCTTCTCACCGTCACGAATCATCTTCTCTAATTCTCCTACACTCAATCCGAAGCTGTCAGCGTGGCATTTGATGACGGGTAGATGCACCGTGTCGTAGCGTAGTTCTAAATGGCGTGTAACGAGTCGAGAAACCACGTTGACGACAGGTTTACCTTCAAGTTCGCACAACCGTCGCAAACGTTTCTCAACTGCGATCGACAACTCGATCCGATTGATTCGCACCTGTTCGCTTTTGACGTAATCGACTTCATATATTGGTGACTCAATTTCACCGTCGAAATATTTCTGCCATAGCGTTAGATCGTTCGTTAATTCAAACTTTACGCAGTCTGCAACGAATTCACCATTAGTTCGACTCTGTGCTTGAGCAGATAATAAAAATTTTTGATGTATTTTATGGCTAAGTGCGACATAGGGTACTTTCACGTCCATCGGTACGATTCACTCTCTGTTTTGTGTGTGGTTGACTCTCGATTTCGAGAAGTTTTTGTGCGTGTGTATAACATCTACTTTACCACGTAAACCGTGTCTAAATCACTCATGTTTTCGTGTTTTACTGTGCTAGTATTAGTTCAACAGGGGACAAGAGAAAACGGCTGAACCACCCCTAGAACAAAGGTAGACAGCCGCTCACGTAAACAAAATTCACTGGATTATTCTATCATGTTGCAACTCAAAATTAGACCGAGAATTCAAGCAGTAAAAGAGACTGCGAAATCTGCGTTCAGTAGTGTCCTTAAAGACTGCGAGTTCGAGTGTGAGTGTGAAGCTTGCTGTGAAGTAGAAACTGGTGTCGATCGCGGCTATTCTGCGTTGCCTGATCCAATCGAAGAAGAATATTACCGCGCCGTTAATTTGGGACAAACCCCCGAAAGATACTGGTTGGATTCGATGCTTGATCACTTGGAAATCGATGCCACTGGTGATGACTTGTACGATTGGGATGCGATCAGGTGGCACTACGAAGACGACCAATACGTGATGGGACTGATTGCTGCACGTCGCCCCGAATTCCACCTCAAGTTCCAATGTGTTTAGGGAGAAATCGAGATGCACGACACAAATTCCCTTGAAGCGATCTCGTTCGATTGGGCATTGCATTACGAATCGTTGGCACTACTTTTCGCAGGAGAAGGTAGCTTTGCGGAAGCAGGTGAGGCGACCGCAAAGGCAGTTTTGTACCGCCAACTTGCAAAGTCGAAAAATCCCCAACAGAAGAGAAAGCTACGCAGAGCAATTCCTGAAAATCCAAATCGCGATCGCAAAGTGATTCCGTTTCGTTCAAGATTGCTTCCGCTCGACTACGACTACATTCTCTAGGAGCTTTAACTAATGCAGTACGCCCG
>JADEXW010000590.1 GCA_015206935.1 Pseudanabaenaceae cyanobacterium LEGE 13415
ATGCAGTAATATCCACATCATTAAAGTAAATTCGTCCCCGTGTCGGACGTTCGAGCAAATTCATACAGCGTAGAAACGTCGATTTTCCAGACCCCGAAGGACCTAGAATCGCAACCACTTCACCGCGTCGAATTTCAGTTGAGATATCATCTAAAACCTTTAAACTCCCAAAAGATTTGGTGAGAAATTCGGTTCGTAAAACAACGTTAGTCACTGCGTTTTAACCTCTTTTCAAGAATAGATGCCAAGAAAGTCAATGCCATTACCAAAACGTAATAAAGCAACCCAGCAAAAATCAGCGGTTCAAAATAAATAAACTTATTTGCCCCAACAATCTGGGCACTCCGAAGAATCTCCACCACACCGATCGTTGAAACAAGCGATGAATCTTTTAACAGCGAAATAGTTTCATTGACTAACGCTGGCAAAATATTTCTCAACGCTTGCGGCAATACTACATCCCACATTAACAACGGATAAGGAACTCCTAAAGACATCGCTGCTTCAGTTTGTCCCTTATCAACTGCTTGAATTCCAGCGCGAATCGTTTCGGACATATACGCAGCAGAATTCAGACTAAACGTAAATACACCCGCTTGTAATGCAGTGATATCATATCCAATCAATTGCGGAGTTGCAAAATAGACTAATGATAATTGCAACAGTAACGGAGTTCCTCGAAAGATCGAAGTATACGCTAGAGCAAACCAGACCAGCGGCTTAACTCCAGAGATTTTGAATAGAGACAGTACTGTTCCGAGTAACAGCCCGAAGAATACAGAAGCAAAGGTGAATAATAAAGTTTGCGGAACGCCGCTGAGAATAAAAGGAATATCGGGAAAGATACGAGAAAAATCTAGATTCATATCTTTCTATTTCGTAGGTGAAGGAGATGCGGCTGGAGATGCGGGAACGCTGGCTGAGAACCATTGTTTCGCTAATCGATCGAGTTCTCCGCTCGCTTTCATTTTGTCTAACACCTGATTAAATTGTGCGACTCTTTGAGATCCTTTTGGAAATGCGATCGCGCTTCCCGAAGGGCCCTCAGATGGAATCACGTTGTACTCCAAATCTGGATTTGCCTGTGTAAATCCTCGGACAACGGTATCTTCAATAATCGCTGCATCAATTCGCTTTGCTTTGATCTCTTGAATAATTTCAGGTACACGGTTCAACGTTTTCACCTGAATGCCTTGCACCTTTTCTGCAATCTTCTTCAGGTCGCCTTCCTGAATCGAACCAAGCTGAACTCCGACTCGTTTTCCAGCCAGATTTTCAGCTTTGACTAAATTGCTTCCTTTCAGTGCCACGATCGTATTTTGCGCCTGAAAGTAGATATTAGAAAAATCCACATTCTTCTTACGCTCATCGGTCGGGGTCATTCCTGCCATCACAAAATCAGCGCGATTTGCCTGAAGTGCAGGAATCAACCCATTAAAATCTGACTCTTGAACTCTCAATTGATAGCCCAATTCTTTCGCAATATAGTTCGCGATATCAATGTCAAATCCAACAATCTTCCGCCCACCACCCGAAGTTTCATAGAAGCCATACGGTGGATAGTCTGGCGATGTGAGCATGGTTAGCGTTTTACTATCCGCTCCTTGATTATTTGCAGATTGACCCCCCCCACAAGCAACTGTCGTGAGCAATGAGGCGAAACCCAATCCGCCTAACAGTACTTTTCTTCGCTTCATTTTGCAGTCCTCAACAATATAGAAATAGATTTAGAATAGGGCGCGTAATTTTGACAACTACCACGATCGATAGATCTTAGAAAACGAAAGTGGTACGAATCACACCAATCACAACATCAGGATTTCGATTGTCATGATTCGGTGCAGTCAGCCAAATCACTCCAGGTGTGATCGAAATGTTGTCAGTGAGTTGGTAACGGTAAAAGGCTTCGATGTGATAGCCGATATCTCGATCGCGGCGTTGTCCAACCGGAAGCCCGATCGCTTGCGCCAAAGCGTCATTGCTCGTACTGGTTAACCTGGGCTGCATCCCAAAGACAATCCCGCCTAAGTTCCCTTTTTTGCCCAAATCTGGGAACGCGAGATTGATAGCATAGTTCAAAACACTCGCATCGCCTTTTGTTCCATCACCAAGTGTCCGAGCATTCGTATACCCAATCCATCCGCCAATTTCAAATTGCGGCGAAAACCGATAGTCGAACTGAAACCCGTAGGAGTTCCCGACGACCGGACCTGCTCCAATCACTTTGGCAGCATTGCTTCCCGCCAACGCATCAACCCCATTCACCACTGAATAGGTGTTGAGGTACATCAAGCCGAATTTGAGTGCGCCAGAACTGTAAACGACGTGCCCCCAGGCGCTATATCCCCCGTTAAAAATTCCCGATCGACTATCAGGAAAGTTCGGCCCTCCAGTTGTCGTATCCTCGCCGTAATAGCCAAAATCAAAGCTAATTGCAGGAGAAACCCGGAAATTTGCAGCAATTCCGGCGCGATTCCCCACTGGGAAAAAGATGGGATTGATTTGGGCAAAGTTCGAGGGAGCGCCGAGAACTTGATCATTAAACGGAGTAATCGGATCAGTGACGATACTGGGATCGATCGTATTTGCATCGAGATAAACCGTCAGTCGTTCACCCACGGGAAAGCGGTACTGTAATCGATTCAGCGTGATTTCACCACTCTGAGAAACACTCGTTGCCAAAAATCTCGATTCATCTGTCTCACCTGCTAAACCAGCCGGAAATTGAGTTGCTGTGTTGAGTCGTCGCAAGTTAGTAGACTGTAACCGAACTCTCAGGCGATCTTGACCAGAGAAGCTCGTATCAAAATCAAGTCTTAATCGATAACCAAAATTTGTGTTATTCGCATCACTCGCATTCCGACCAAAGGCATCTGCTAAATAAGACACCAGTTCCACTCCAAGCTTCGTTGTGGTTGAGAACTGTTGGCGTTCTAAAGTAGCAGTCCGCGCTTCTAGTGCATCCACTCGACCACGAATCGTTGCGAGTTCTGCGGCGAATTGTTCTTGCAGCTTTTGCAGTGTTGTTAAATCTTCTTTCTTAACTAGCTCTGAAGTGGAAGCAGCGATGAGTTCATTCACTCGATCGAGACAAGCATTCAATCCCGCTGCAAATTCGTAACGAGTCAAAGCCCGATTACCACGATAGGTGCGATCGGGATAACCCGCAATACAGCCGTAGCGCTCAACTAAGGATTGCAGAGCTTGAAACGCCCAGTCAGTCGGACGAACATCGGTTAATTGTGAAACTGAAGTGACTTGTTCAAGCGTTGGATCAATTGGCTCGATCGTAGAAAGTTCCAATGGATCAGCCGCGAAAGCACTGGAACTAAAAGCGGTTGTACAAAGCGCAGTCGTAACAACGATCGCTGAATTTTTCAATTGATTTAGCATAGAGGTATCTCACACCACCGATAGTTAAAATTAAAGCTATCAAACTTAACAGAAAATAGCCTGTATTCCTTGCAGGGATTGAATCATCATCTGCGAACAGACTTGAATTTTTTGTCTCATAAGATACTTGCTAGTTTTGTCTTAAGAATTTATCTATCTCCGGAGGGAAATTAGTCGATCGACAATTTGCAACTCCAATCCATTGCTATAGAG
>JADEXW010000591.1 GCA_015206935.1 Pseudanabaenaceae cyanobacterium LEGE 13415
GCAAATCACTTCCCGCAACATAGATTGTTTTACTATATTCGACTTGCTTCTCAGTAAGATTTTGCTCCGGATTGTCGCTAAGAATCTTGGCCAAAATTAGCAAACTATTCAGCGGTGTTCTCAACTCATGCGACATATTCGCGAAAAACTCAGATTTGTATCGAGACGAGACCTCTAACTGTTCTGCTTTCTCTTGCAGCGCTAACATTGCTCGATCGATTTCTGCATTCTTCTGTTCAACTTCACGCTTCTGAGAGGCTAACAGTTCCGCTTTCTCTTCCAGCTCTTCGTTTAACTGTTGTAGCTCTTCGTTGGAAACTTTTAATTCTTCTTGCTGTTCTTGCAATCGCAGTTCAGATTCTTCTAATGCACGCGCTTGCTCTTGTAGCTGACGATTGCTACGATGCAGTTCTTCTTGCTGACTTTGTAGCTCTTCAGTCAGAGATTGAGATTCTTCGAGTAGTTGCTGTGTTTTCGCATCAGACGCGATCGCTCTCAAGACCACTCCGATCGTTTGCACCAATCGATCTAATAGCGTTAACTGAATTTCGCCAAATGTCTGTATTGATGCAAGTTCAATGACTGCCACCACATCATTTTCAAACAGAATAGGCAACACAAGCACATTCAGCGGAGCGATTTCTCCCAAGCCCGATCGAATCCGAATATAGTCACCTGGAACTTCAGTTAACAGAATTCGCTGTTTCTCTAAGGCGCATTGTCCAACCAATCCTTCACCCAAATGAAACTGGTTCGACAACTGTTTGCGCGATTGATACGCATAGCTACTCAAGAGCTTCAAGATAGGCGGCGATTGTTCTGCGTCCATGACATAAAACGCTCCATGCTGTGCGCCTATCAAGGATGCAAGGTGCGATAACATCAATCGCGACACTTTCTCTAAACTACGCTCTCCCTGAATCAAATGACTAAACTCAGCTAAATTCGACTGGAGCCACGTTTGTCGATCGCTCTTCTCTAAACTCTGTCGCAAATTCTCAACCATTTGATTGAGCGTGCGCGTCAGTGTGCCTACTTCATCCTCTCGCGGCAGCGGTTGTAGTTGAACAGATAAGTCACCGCTTGCAATTTTTTCTGCCGTTCCTGAAATCTCATTTAACGGCTTAGAAATGTTCCGATTCAGCAGAAAGCCTAAAACCGCTAACAATGCAAACCCTAGTGGAATCCCATACAAAATACTATCCAGCGTATTTCGTCCAGCGAGATCTGCGGCATTCGATCGCTGATCGAGCAAAACTTGTTCGCGTCCCTTCATCTCATTGATGATGCCTTCAATTTGCTTCATCACTGGAATCGCATTCGGAATCGAGTTCGTCTGAATCGAGGCTTGAAACCCTTGAGTATCTCTTGCTCTTAACCGTTGTTCCATGATTGACAACCGTTCATCAATCAGCGGCTTCAGACGTTCGAGACTACGCTGTTGGGCTGGATTGTCTGAGGTCAGTTGCTGAACCGAGTTAAATCTTTGATCGAGCGACGATCGAGCCGTATTGTATGGACCTAGAGACTGAAGATCGGGTCTGAGGAGATAACCCCGCACTGCGTTCTCTGCATCTTTAATTAAAGAATAAACACCATCTAGCTCATTCAACACGCGATAGGTATGCGCGACTGAATCGGAGGTTTCAATTAGTTGCCGCGTTCCTCGGTATGAAATAATCCCGATCGCTGCAAAAATCGCTAGCCCAATACTAAAGGTCGCGCCGATCTTCGTCCCAATTCGTAAGCGATTCAACATTGCTAATCTGTATCGATCGTTGCGTCCAAGTTCAGATTGTGTAACGCTGCCTTAAATTGATACATCTAGCTACAGATAGAGGGATGAGCTAATCTCATCCCCCGATTGCTATTCTGGCTTGAATTCCAGTGCAACTCCGTTCATACAGTATCTCAATCCAGTGGGACGCGGGCCATCTTCAAAGACATGCCCTAAGTGTCCCCCACATTTTGCACAGTGAACTTCCACCCGCGTCATGAACAACGATCGATCGACACTCGTTTCGACTGCACTATCTAATGGTTGATAGAAGCTGGGCCAACCTGTACCACTATTGAACTTAGTTTCAGAGGAGAACAACGGTGTTCCACAGCCTGCACAGGCGAAGGTTCCTTTGCTGTATTCTTTATCGAGCGGACTGGTTCCAGCGCGTTCTGTGCCATGTTTACGCAACACTCGAAACTGGTCTGGAGTCAATGTTTCTTTCCACTCGTCCTCGGTTTTATTAATCTCAAACTGATTGTTCTGAGTGTTCATTGCGGCAATGTTTTTTCTATTGTTTGTGTCTTTATTTTAACAAATCGGTTCTAAATTTCCCTCGCAAGCCAGAAGTAAACCGAGGTGCGATCGCTTGAGATGAAGTGGTTTTATTGCAAGTATGGTTATGTTCAAACGACTGCTAGGATTGCTCAGTGTGTTGCTGCTTGGTTTCGGATTACCTGCAAATGCGGCTCCTTTCGGAATAGGCGACGATAATTTTGTTACGGCTGCGATCGATAAAGTTGAAGCGGCTGTCGTTCAGGTGAATGTTTCCCGCAATCTAGGCGGAGATGTACCAGGCGCATTAAGACCGTTTCTTGGAAATCCTCAAATCGGTGGAGCGCCACGAGTGTTACGGGGATTAGGTTCAGGATTTGTGATTGATAAGGGCGGCAAAATCCTAACAAATTCGCACGTCGTCGATAGTGCTGATACCGTTACGGTTTCATTCCAAGATGGACGAGTGTTAGAAGGAAAAGTTTTAGGAAAAGATCCGGTTACAGATGTGGCAGTGATTCAAGTTCAGGCAGAAAATCTACCCACTGTAACGCTAGGAAATTCCGATAATGTGCGGCAGGGACAATGGGCGATTGCGATCGGGAATCCGCTAGGTCTACAAGAAACCGTTACCGTTGGTGTAATTAGTGGAACTGAGCGATCGAGCGTTGATATTGGTGTTCCTGATAAGCGCGTTGGATTTATTCAAACCGATGCCGCAATCAATCCAGGAAATTCAGGAGGGCCACTCTTGAATGCGAACGGAGATGTAATTGGCATCAATACTGCGATTATTCAAGGAACCCAAGGACTAGGATTTGCGATTCCGATTAATACAGCACAGAAGGTTGCACAACAATTAATTGCAACTGGAACAATGACCCATCCCTATATCGGAGTTCAATTAGTAGCGCTTGATTCGAATGTCAAAGATTTTATCAATCGCGCTCCGAATAGCCGCATGAAAGTAGAAGACGATCGCGGAATTTTAGTAGTCGGAGTGGGTCGCGGAACCCCTGCTGCAAAAGCGGGATTAAAAGCTGGAGATATTATCGAATCTGTGAATGATCAGCCGATTCAGAATGTGAAATCGATTCAACAATTGGTGGATGAAGCGGGAGTCGATGGCAGATTGAATTTGAATGTGAAACGCAGCGATCGAACGGTTGCTTTGACGATTTCACCAGAGCAATTACCAGCCGTTGAAACTCAATAAATTCAAAAAATGTGGGGCAGGTAAGATGACTGCCCCTGTTTCCTTCTATCTCAAATCCGCCGCCGCCTGCGCGATCGCGCCTAATTGCAATCCGGGCGGATACGCTC
>JADEXW010000107.1 GCA_015206935.1 Pseudanabaenaceae cyanobacterium LEGE 13415
CGGTGGGGGGTGGGGAGTAGGGGACGAGTTCTAATTGTCGGTTGGTCTGGGGTTTCGTTTTCTGATTCGGTTTGCGTCGTTTTGATACGCCTTCTTCATTGGTATCTTCTGCCACGACTTCGTAGAGAATGGCGAGTTTGGTTGGGTCTTTGCTCTTTCTCAGAATTCGTCCCATGCGTTGAATATACTCGCGGGCTGATCCGGTTCCTGAAAGCACGATCGCAATACTCGCATCAGGAACATCTACACCTTCGTTTAAAACACGAGATGCCACTAGCGATCGATAGTCTCCTTGCCTGAATTTGGTCAAAATCTCATGACGTTCTTTCACAGGAGTTTGATGCGTAATTGCAGGAATTAGTAAATCCTGAGAGATGCGATAAACGGTTGCATTATCATCAGTAAAAATTAGAGTACGTTCGGGATAATGACGCGCTAGAAGATCAGCGAGAACTCTTAATTTTCCTTCGGTTCCAAATGCGATCGATTTAGCTTCCCGATGAGCTAACATTGCTTTTCGTCCAGCTTTCGATCGCGCACTCGCTTGAACAAATCGCTGCCAACCTTGAGCGCTACTAAGATAGATATTCGACTCTTTTAGAAAAGCGTTGCGAATTTGAATCAGTTGATCGTAGCGTTCTCGCTCTTGTTTAGAAAGAGAAACCTTAATCTCGATCGCTTCGTGTTTTGCCAGTGCCGATCCTGATAGTTCTTCTGCGGTTTTTCGATAAACTTCTTCACCGATTAAAAGTTTTAGATCTTCGTGTTTACCATCGCTTCTTTCGGGTGTTGCCGTTAATCCTAATCGATAAGGCGCGATCGCATATTCTGCTATCACTCGATTAAAGTCGCTCGGCAAATGATGACATTCATCGAACACTAAAAGCGCGTACTGATTGCCTAATGTTTCAGCATTAATCGCAGCACTATCGTAAGTTGAAATCAAAATCGGAGTACGATCGCGTGATCCGCCACCTAACAATCCAATCTCTGTATCAGGAAATGCTGCACATAGATTTGCATACCATTGGTGCATGAGATCCAGAGTTGGAACCATGATCAATGTACTGCGCTGTGTCGCCTGAATTGCTAATTGCGCGAGATATGTTTTACCTGCTGCGGTCGGTAAGACAACAACCCCTAATCGTCCTGAATTTTTCCAAGCGGCTAAGGCTTCTTTTTGATGAGGATAAGGTTCCATTTCAACCGCAGGAACAAGCTCGATCGCATCAAATCCTTTTGCTCGATCGTCGATTTCGGTTCCTTCCGATCGCAAAGCCAACACCAATTCCCGATACTGATTAGCAGGAATGCGAAATTTTTCAATGCGATCGTCCCACACCGCAAACTCTACCCAAGCTTTACCTCTAGGCGGCGGATGGAGAATGAGCGTTCCGCGATCGTAGGATAGACAAGGCATTCTCGGCATAGTACATCCGTTGCGCTTAACCTTTGCTCATCGTACAGGGTTTTTGGGTTGTCGTCTAACCTCCGATCTGTGACATAGTTCGCTGATACTTGCCAGTTGTGCCTGACTCGCGCTGTTTATAGTTAATTTCAGGCTTTAGATTTAATAGTTCGCTGACTTGTTCGCGCAATTCTTTGGTTGAAATCCCCGATCGTAGTTGTGTTCTCAAATCGATTTGTCCAATCTCATTCAGCAAACACGGACGCAACCAACCATCAGCCGATAAACGCATTCGATTACAGCGATCGCAGAAACATTCTGACATTTGACTAATAAACCCTAATGTTCCTTTTGCGCCTGGAATTCGGAAGACATCAGCAGGACCATTTCCTTTTACATTAGACTCCTTTAATCCCCAGCGTTGTCGAATCTGTTGACGAATCGTTTCTGAATCAATCCAACCTTGATGAGTAAAGAGATCATCGTTTCCGATCGGCATAAATTCGATAAATCGGACGTGCCATTCTCGATCGATACTCAACTCTGCAAGATTCAGTACTTCCTGATCATTCACACCCGGAACAACCACAACATTGAGCTTCAATGGATTAAATCCAATTCGATAAGCGGTTTGAATTCCGTTCCAGACTTGCTGCCAGCGGGATTTGCCGCGATTTCCGATCATACGATCGAACGTTTCTGGCTCTAATGAATCGAGGCTAATATTAATCCGTCTCAATCCCGCATCATAAAGATCCTGAGCCATCGAATCGAGTAAAAACGCATTCGTCGTCATCGATAGATCTTGAGTTTCGGGAAATTGTGCGATCGTTTTTACAATGTCCACGACTCCCGGACGAACCAGCGGCTCGCCTCCCGTCAATCGAAATCGAGTAAATCCCACCGGAATAAAAACTTCCCGCAGCAGCGTCGTCAATTCTTCCGGCATCAGAAGGTTTTGCTGCAACACATATTCAAGATCGCTTCCTTCCGGCATACAGTACTGACACCGGAAATTACATCGATCGACTAAACTAATCCGCAAATAATCCACTTGATTCATATTCTCATTCTGCCGGATTCGTCCCCCAGCATCAAACCGGATCGCTATAGAGTTTCTAGAATTGAGGTTATTGATGATGCGGAGTCATTATGATTGACCTTTATTACTGGACAACGCCAAACGGTCACAAGATTACGATGTTTTTGGAGGAAGTTGGACTCTCTTACAATCTTGTGCCGATCAATATTGGAAAAGGAGATCAGTTTCAACCAGAGTTCCTCAAGATTTCCCCGAACAATCGAATCCCAGCGATCGTCGATCGAGAACCTACTGGCGGCGGTGAACCGATTTCTGTGTTTGAATCAGGCGCGATTTTGTTATATCTGGCTGAAAAAACAGGTCGATTCATTCCGTCTGATCTGCGGGGTCGAACGGAAGTCTTGCAATGGTTGTTTTGGCAGATGGGCGGTTTAGGCCCGATGGCAGGACAGAATCATCACTTCAGTATGTACGCGCCTGAGAAGATTCCTTATGCAATCGATCGATACGTGAATGAAACCGGGCGATTGTATGCGGTGTTGAACAAGCGATTGAACGATCGTGAATTTGTCGCAGGTGAGTATTCGATCGCGGATATGGCTTGCTACCCGTGGATTGTGCCATATGAGCGACAAGGACAGAACCTTGAAGATTTTCCGAATTTGAAGCGATGGTTTGAGGCGATTCAATCTCGTCCAGCTACGATCCGGGCATACGAAAAGGCGGAAGCATTCAAGGCAGAACAAATTAGTCCCGATCAGGCGAGAGAATTATTGTTCAATCAATCGGCGGGAACGGTTAAACATTGATTCGTGACGATCGGGCATCTTGCTTACTGATGCTTGGAGATGTCCGATCGATAGTTTTCACGCCGACTTAAAGAATCGAATAATTTCCCGCACGTTCTCTAAAAACTGCCCATCTGTCGATAATTGCGCGATCGCATTTCTCGCTTCTCTCGACAATCGTTCATGCTCTGCCTGATTTGTCGATCGTAAATCTTCCTGCATTGCTGCAACTCTGGTTAAATCCTGCCGCACCGCATTCATCTCTCGTTGCTGTGATGCTACCCAAGAATTTACATTTTCAACATTCAATTCAAACTGCAATTGTTCTGTTAATCCTTCTAAGGTCAAAACTCGATTTCTAAGTTCTAATACATCTTCACGCGGATATTTGAACTGTTGACGCAACATTGCAATCCGAGTCGCAAAGTAGCGATAAGTTGCAATAGCAGGACGCAATCCAGTGAGTAACAAGGCTGCACCAGAGCCAAAGTAACCCAGCGGCGTAACATTCGCGATCGCTAATCCATACAATGCAACAGCAGATAATCCATGCAGCAAGAGAACAATCCACAGCGATCGCGTTCCCACCAATCGAATATAGTCAACTTGTCTAGAATCAATGGTAATTCCTTGATCGATCGAATATTCTGCTTCTGCTAGTGCTGCTTTCGCTTCAAAGTGAATATTCCAAGGAACAGTCACAATAATCAGCAACCAGCCAAAAATAGCAACACCAATTACCCAATCCAGAAAGCTCCCAGTGGGAATGTCAAGCCATTGCAACCCTGAGAAGCTGAGAAGTAAAAGAACAACGATCGAGAATCCAATCCCTATATACGCGGACATAACCACTTACCAAACACTGTGGTTTGATTGTGTGGGATCGAGATTTAAACCATTGAAAAACTTGTGACGGTTCCTAAAGCGATCGAAAAAGGGCGAAGTCAATGACTCCACCCTTTAAGGCTCATGTAAAAATCCAGTTTAAGTTATAGGCTGCGGGAACGCCCCCAAACCCCCAATTCTGGGGGCTAAGATCTTGTTCCCCCAAGCTTGGGGGTTAGGGGGCGCGATCAATCCCGCAATTCACAACCAATCCAGAATTGCCACATCAAGCACTATGCGAACTTACCAGTCGTTGCAGCAATTAAGAACGCTGCATAAGTCAGAATGTAACCCACCGTGAAGTGGACTAAACCCACTAACCAACCTTGTACGATCGACAATGCAACAGGCTTATCTTTGAACCGAATCAAGTTCGCCAACGGCGTGCGCTCATGTGCCCAAACCAGCGTTTCGATTAGCTCTTGCCAATAACCCCGCCAGCTAATCAGGAACATAAAGCCCGTTGCCCAAACTAAGTGACCAAAGAGGAACATCCACGCCCAGACTGAAAGATTGCTAGTTCCGTAGACGTTGTACCCGTTGATCAACGGTGCTGAATATTGCCAGAGGTAATCGCGCAGCCAGCCCATCAGATAGGTTGAACTTTCATTGAATTGAGCGACGTTGCCTGACCAGATTGCTAAATGCTTCCAGTGCCAATAGAACGTTGCCCAAGCAATGGTATTCAACATCCAGAAGATTGCGAGATAGAAAGACTGTTCCCAAGACGCAATTTGGCAAGTGCCACCCCGTCCAGGGCCATCACACGGGAAGTTAAATCCGAAGTCTTTCTTATCTGGCATCAACTTACTACCACGAGCATCTAAAGCACCTTTAAGGCAAATTAGAGTTGTCACATGCAAGCCTAACGCGATCGCATGATGCACTAAGAAGTCTCCCGGGCCAATCGTAAGGAACAAGGAGTTCGCACCACTGTTGATTGCATCCAACCAACCCGGCAAGTAAGGCGCACCCGGATTCGATGCAATACTATCTGGATTCGAGAGCAGTGCATTAAATCCGTACAGCGCTTTACCATGCGAAGCTTGGACAAACTGAGCAAACACAGGCTCAATCAGAATTTGCTTTTCTGGAGTACCAAACGCAACTTGAACATCATTGTGAACATACAAGCCGAGCGTATGGAATCCAAGGAAGAGCGAAACCCAACTAAGGTGTGAAATCAGTGCTTCTTTATGTCCTAACAATCGCGCCAAAACATTGTTCTGGTTCGTGTCGGGATCATAGTCTCTCACCCAGAAAATTGCTGCGTGAGCAAAGGCTCCCACCATAAAGAATCCAGCAAGATACTGATGATGAGTGTACAACGATGCTTGAGTGGTAAAGTCCTTCGCCATAAACGCATACGGCGGCATCGCATACATATGTTGAGCTACCACCGAAAGCGCCGTACCCAAAGCAGCTAAGTGAATCCCTAACTGGAAGTGCAGCGAATTGTTATAGGTGTCATACAATCCAACGTGCGGCAAGTTGCCTTGACCTTGAATCCGATTGCCGAAGAAACTCTTCGCATTCAGAATGTCTCTGATACTGTGACCAATCCCAAAGTTAGTGCGGTACATATGACCCGCAATGATGAAGATTACAGCGATCGCTAAATGGTGATGCGCCATATCCGTCAACCAAAGCGATTCGGTTT
This sequence comes from Pseudanabaenaceae cyanobacterium LEGE 13415, assembly GCA_015206935.1. Lineage (GTDB taxonomy): Bacteria > Cyanobacteriota > Cyanobacteriia > Leptolyngbyales > Leptolyngbyaceae > Leptolyngbya. The sequence goes on from JADEXW010000107.1 coordinate 5,784, forward strand.
GCGGATGGAATCCTCCCAAGAAGGTCAAAATCGCAGTTCCCGATCCTTCACCCGTACCAAAGATGTGATTCGCAGTATCTGGATTTTGAGCATAAACCGCCCAATCTCCCGTAAAGAAAGGCTTCAATCCCGCAGGGTGTGGCAACGTGGTCAAGAAGTTTTCCCAACCTACATGCTGACCACGAGATTCAGGAATTGCAACGTGAATCAAGTGACCTGCCCAAGCGAGCGAACTGACCCCGAACAATCCAGCCAAGTGGTGATTGAGTCGAGATTCAGCATTCTTAAACCAAGCCAAACTAGGGCGGAATTTCGGCTGCAAATGAAGCCAACCTGCAAACAAGAACAATCCTGCGACCAAGAGCAAAAAGATTGCACCTTGATAGAGATCTGCGTTCGTTCTCATGCCGATCGTATACCACCAGTGATACACACCCGAATAGGCAATGTTCACCGGATAGTTTACGCCACCCTGGGTATACGCTTCGATCGCAGGTTTACCAAACTGAGGGTCCCAAATCGCGTGAGCAATCGGGCGGATGTGCAATGGATCTTTAATCCACTGAGGGAAATTGCCCTGCCATGCGACGTGAAACAGGAGGCTAGAAGTCCATAAGAAAATGATCGCCACATGGCCAAAGTGAGTCGCAAAAATCTTTTGATAAAGCTTCTCTTCGGTCATGCCGTCATGACTTTCAAAATCATGCGCGGTCGCAATCCCATACCAAAGCCGTCGCGTAGTAGGGTCTTGCGCGAGATCCTGGCTAAATTTCGGAAATTTAGTCGCCATATAATTAGACTACTCTCATCTCTAGTGAAGTCGAAGTGAGGTGTAGATTGAGGGTTAACAAAGCTCGATCGATAGTTCAATAGATTAGTAAAAGTTCGACTGAGGGAGCTACGACCAAAGGTAGAGAATTGAGGTTTACAAATCTTGCGTTTTTTATCGAAAGTTCTGATGACGAACTAATCTGTCTCACGATCGTCCCGATTGAAGGACGTTTTGTAGAAGTTAGGACAGGTAAGATCAAAATCCTCTGGGGAACTCTAGGGGGCATCAAGAGTCTACCGAGGAGAGAATCATGAAGTCGAAGACCGCAGAACGCATGAGTCGAATTTTGACGCTGACAGGAGCAATTTCTCTAGGAATCTTGGCGGCGGGTGTGGCTCGATCGCTGACTGCAAAATCTTTCGATTCAATGGGCGGTGGTTCAATTTCATCGAATGTTCCTGTTTCTCAGCCCAAACAGCTTCAACAATCCAAAACGATTCGATCGAACTCTGCTTATTCCCAAGCTCAAATCGATTACTTTATGGAAATTGCGATGGGTTCAGAGTACAACCAACAAGGTGCGCCGAGAATCCGTAAATGGAGTGGAGAAGTTCGCGTACAAGCGTTTGGTAAACCGACTAGCGAGGATTTGAGAACACTCCGAACAGTGATCAGCGAGATTAATGGATTAGCAGGTGGCGCAATTCAAATGCAATTCCTGACTAGCAATCCAAATATCACGATCCACTTTGTTCCAGAGCTACAGTTCAAATCGATCGAACCTGCCTACATCCCGGTGAACTTCGGCTTCTTCGTCACTCGCTGGAACAATCAAGGCATTATCAATCGCGCCAATGTTTTGGTCACAACAACGGGAGTGACTCAAAAAGAGCGATCGCATTTAATTCGAGAGGAACTCACTCAGGCATTGGGCTTAATGCGCGATTCTTATCGTTACGCGGATAGTATGTTCTATCAACCTTGGACAGATATCACTCGCTTTTCTGAACTGGATAAATCTTTGATCCGAATGCTTTATCTACCGCAGATTAGACCTGGAATGACTGCATCAGAAGTGATGAGAACCTTAAGTTCAATGCAAGCAAACCGTTAACATAGGAATGCACTGTTAAAGCAATTTGTATGTTGGTTTCTTCGTTCGGTTCTCAGTCGATTTCTGCTCATTCCAATGATCAGTTTGTCATTACGATCGCACCGTTATCGATCGATGAAGTGTACAAACAAGCGGATGATGCGGCGAATGGTGCGATTGTGCTGATGAGCGGGATGGTTCGCGACAATAGCGAAGGGTTCTCAGTGCTGCATCTCGAATATCAAGCCTATGAACCAATGGCGATCCAAGTATTCAAACAAATCGCAGCGGAAATTCGACAGACTTGGAGCGATGTCACCCATGTCGTGATTCACCATCGGATCGGACGCTTAGAGATTGGTGAAATTAGTGTGTTGATTGCAGTCGGGTGTCCGCATCGTAAGGAAGCATTCGAGGCGTGTCAATATGCGATCGATACGCTCAAACATCGTGCGCCCATCTGGAAAAAAGAATTCTACTACGGCAAATCCGGTGAAGTCTGTTCAAGTTGGGTGAAGTGTTGCTGAATGCGATCGACTAGAACAAAATCAGTTAAAAATGAGATCTCACTCATTGGGTGGATGCGTAAAATACAATCTACATACTTGGATAGATCAAGGTATTCGTTGACATCCTAACTGTTATATTGCAAGAACTTGTGAGTGTATTGCACAATTGCATTCAGCCCAAGTGGGATTCGCGTCGAACTAGGAAATGATCGTGACTGATCCAACTCAAATCTCTCAACCCGAAACGGTACGTCAACCGAATCATGCGGAAACGGTCATCATCCAGCAACCCGCAAACGACACGATCGCAGCTTGTAATCCTGAACATCAAAGATCGATCGAGGCTGCACTCCGCGAGAGTGAAGACCGCTATCGAATGGCAGTCGCTTCCGCAAAGCTTGGCACTTGGGATTGGGATTTGATCACCCATCAGTTGAAATGGGACGCTAGCTGCAAAGCGATGTTTGGACTGCCACCGGAGGCAGAAAGTAATATCGACTTGTTCTTCAGTGGCTTACATCCAGAAGATCGCGATCGCTTAAGCGAAATCGTTCAATCTGCCCTGAATCCAGAAAGTGGTGGAATGTACAGTACTGAGTACCGCACGATTGGACTTGAGGATGGTATCGAACGCTGGATTGCTGCGAAAGGACAAGCGTATTTCAGTCCCACGGGTCAGCCCCTCCGCTTCATTGGCACTGTGCTGGATATTACCGAAGAGAAGCAGCGTGAGGCAGAACGTCAACGCGCTCAAGCTCAATTGCGCGATCGACAGGAACGCCTAGAAGCGGCTCTATTTGCTTCAGAGACTGGCACATTTCGCTGGAATATTCTCACGAATGAACTGGATTGGGATGACAATCTCGATCGCTTATTCGGTCTACCTCCTGGACAGACAGCCCGCAGCCTAGAAGCTTTCATTGCAATGGTGCATCCCGACGATCGACAAGCCGTGATCGATCTCTGTAATCGGTGTGCCACTGAGGGGATAGATTTTGACTTAGATTTCCGTGTGGTTTATCCCGATGGGAGCATTCACTGGCTGTTAGACAAAGGGAAAGCCGTATTCGATGCAAATGGGACTCCGATCTACATGACCGGGGCTTGTGTCGATATTAGCGATCGCAAGAAAATTGAAGAAGAATTGCAGCAGAGAAATGGAATCCTGAAAGCGATTAATGACTTTGCACCGACTCCAATCTTTGTCAAAGATCGCTCAGGACGACTAGTGTTTGCGAATCCTGCCACCTTGGATGCGTTGGGTAAGACTGCATCAGAGGTGATTGGTCATCGCGATGATGAGATTTTTCCTGAACTAGCTGAAACGATCGTGGTCACCGATCAGCGGATCATGGAAACCGGAGAACCCGAAACGATCGAGGAAGTGATTCACGGCAATCGAACGTATCTAAGCGTGAAAGTACCTTACCGAGATGAGACCGGAGCCGTGATCGGACTCGTTGGGGTTGCGAGTGATATTAGCGATCGTAAACAAGCAGAATTAGAAATCCGCAAATTCGCCTCTCTTGCCGCCAACAGCACCGAATTCATCGGCATGTGCGATCTGAACCTAGTCCCGATCTACGTCAATCCAGCAGGTCGGCAAATGGTTGGGCTAGAAGCATCCGATGACGTAAGCCGCCTTAATGTGACAGACTTCTACTTTCCCGAAGATCGCGCCTTTATTGCTGAGGACTTTTTCCCGCAAGTGTTGCGGGATGGACAAGCAGAAGTCGAAATTCGCCTGCGTCACTTCAAAACAGGGGAAGCCATCTGGATGGATTACACTCTGTTTCAAATTCAGGATGCGAACAATCAGCCAATTGGATTCGCCACCGTCAGCCGTAACATCACTCAGCGCAAAGAAACCGATTTGCGTCTGGAACTGGCACAGCAAGTCGGAAATGCCGGATTCTTTGATTGGCGGGTTCTAGAGGGGACTGCAACCGTGACAGGTCTACTCCGTCGGATTGCACCTGTAGATTCACAAACTGGACTCGTCAAGGTTGCAGATTGGATCAAACTGATTCATCCCGAAGATCTTCATCGAGTTCGATCGCTAATTCAATCCGCCTTTGCCGCTCACCAGACGCAGCTTTCCTACAGTTTCCGCGTTTCAACTTCCGAGGGCGAACTCTGGCTAGAATCCCAAGCCCAAGTCGAGTACAACGAAGCAGGACAGCCCGATCGCGTGATTGGGATCAATATGGATATCACCGATCGAATGCAAATTGAGCGCGATCGTGAACACCTGCTGCAACAAGAGCAAGCGGCACGAGAAGCATCCGAGCGTGCGAACCGGATGAAAGATGAATTCTTGGCTGTTCTTTCTCATGAACTCCGAACGCCGCTGAATCCGATTTTGGGTTGGTCAAAAATGCTCAAAAGCGGACGACTGAAGCCGGAGAAAACGCAAGAGGCATTGTCAATCATCGAGCGCAATGCTCAACTACAAGCGCAACTGATTGAAGACTTGCTGGACATCTCTCGCATTCTGCAAGGAAAGCTCGCTCTCCATTCTGAGCCTGTTTATTTAGCAAGCGTCATTACTTCGGCTCAAGAAACGGTCAGACTTGCCGCAGAAGCGAAACAGATTGCGATCGCACTTGAGCTTGATGCCAACGTTGGCGCTGTATTAGGCGATGCAGGACGATTACAGCAGGTGGTCTGGAATTTACTTACAAATGCGGTGAAATTCACGCCTGAAGGGGGTCAAGTGATAGTACGACTGACTCCAATTGGGACTCATGCCCAGATTCAAGTGATCGATACAGGCAAAGGCATCTCAGCGGAATTCCTGCCGCATGTATTCGAGCAATTCCGACAGGCTGATTCTTCAACGACGCGGAAATTTGGCGGTCTTGGACTCGGTTTAGCGATCGTGCGTCAACTGATCGAATTACATGGCGGTACGATCGTGGCAGAAAGTCAGGGTGAAGGACAGGGTGCAATGTTTACGATTCAGCTTCCTTTGCTCAAACCGATAAACAACCAACGGTTTGAATTCGATTCCTCAGCCACAGCAAATTACTCTAAAGATGGCTTGCAAGGATACCAGATTCTTGTAGTCGATGATGAGACTGATTCGCGAGAGTTTGTTGCGTTTGTTTTAGAGCAAAGTGGCGCGATCGTTGAACAGGTCGCTTCTGCTTTTGAAGCCTTGGAATCGCTGTCCCAAAAATCGTTTGATGCGCTAGTCAGTGATGTTGGAATGCCAGAGATGAACGGGTATTCATTGATTCAGCAAGTTAGAACGAATGGAGGACAAATTCCTGCGCTGGCGCTAACCGCTTATGCAGGTGAAAATGAACTACCCCACCGCATAGGCGGATGGGGTTTCTAAGACCCCAGTTTCCGCCATAGCAGAGGATTTCTGTCTCTTCTTCTGCCCTAGTTGCTTCATCGAACCCGTTTTGCGAGTCTCCGAAG
>JADEXW010000592.1 GCA_015206935.1 Pseudanabaenaceae cyanobacterium LEGE 13415
GTGAAACGATTATCAGAAGGATCGCCTGCGGAGGGATTAAAAGCGATCGAGGAATTTTGTCAGTCGTTGAGAAGTGCGATCGCATCAGATTGATTCTACTGAGCGGCAATGTGAACCAAAATACGGTTCCTCGAGTGGATAGAGCCGCCAAATAAGCTTCCGATCGACAAAACACCGATCAGAATCAATACGATAGCTAAAATCGCTTTTGTCGATCGCTGAATTTCATCATCATTGCTACACGCTCTCATCTGAGTCGTAATACAACTGCAACTCATTCGATTTTCATAGAAAAAGAAAAGGCACCCAATGGGATGCCCATGATGAACTCTTAAGATGATGAACTCATTGGTCTATGCACCTTGACGACTTCTGCGCTGTCCTTGCTGATTGCGACGCTGTTGAAGCTGCTCCCGCTGGGTTTGGGTCAACACTTCACGTTCAATCCGCTCCTGCGATGCTCGCATTCTGTTGCGAATCTCGGTTCTTTGCGCCTCAGTGAGATTTAGCGATCGCATTGCGCCCTTCTTATTCCCGCTTTGAACCGCTGCATTGTACTGATTGCGCTGATCAGCATTCAAAACTTCATTGACGATCGCATTGCGAGTCTGTTCGCGAATGGCTCGAATTTGCTGCTTTTGAACATCCGTGAGATTGAGTCGGTTTGCTCGCTCTCGTTTCGGTTGTTGCTGAGTTTGCTGGGCTAACAATCCTGACGGACGAGCTTGAACCGCAAACGGAGTCGCAACCATCAACAGGGCAATTGCTCCGGGAAAAATCAGTGAGATTTTTTTCATTACATCAAACAAAATAGGACAGTTGAAGCCAATCAAGCAGCTTCGGGGAGTTAGACTGGGGTGCGATCGCAAAGGTTCAACTCTTTTTCAAAAAAGATAGATAATGTCCCGCTGATATCTCAAATCAGAGCGATCGTTGGCTTGAAGCTGAATAAGCACGTAATCTCCGTAAAACGCGATACACTGATTCCCTTTGGAACTGTCCTAACTTTTGGTGTATCACTGAATTCAGGGACAACAAGGAGAAGATTTTATGCCAATCATCACCGCTCAGTGGTTGAGCAATATCGATCAGTTCATCTTGCAACGGAATCTTATCGATCTTGCTCTCCAGGCATTGCCAAAAATGATTTGGGCGATCGTCATTCTCTTGTTTACTCGCTGGGCATCAAATATTATTCGACCGATCGGGTTTCGGTTACTGAAATACGCAGAGCCAACTCTGCAAAAGTTTCTGATTCAAGTGGCTTCGATTTTGGTGTGGATGGCAGGAAGCGTTGCGGCTCTGAATGCAATCGGATTACAGACGACAACCATTGTCGCGGTCATTGGTGCAGCAGGTTTAGCGATCGGTCTTGCCCTGCAAAATAGTCTGTCTCACTTTGCGGCTGGCGTGATGTTGGTGAGCTTTCGACCGTTTGAAGTGGGAGATACGATCGAAGGTGCAGGTGTAGCTGGAACCGTTGATAGTATTGGATTGTTCTCAACGACGATCGTTTCTCCTGACAATGTTCGGATCACGGTTCCCAATAGCAATTTGTTTAGTGGAACCTTGAAGAACAATACGATCATGGGAACTCGTCGGGTTGACTTGCATATTGATATTGGCGATCGGGAAATTGAATCGACGATCACGCATCTATTATCTTTAGTTCAACCGCATCCTTTAGTGCTACGGGAACCTAGACCCACTTGCCACGTAGAATCGATCACACCAGAAGCGACAATTCTCTATTTGCGCCCGTGGTGTGCAGCAACGCATCATGAACAAGTGCGATCGGAGATTCTGCAACTGGTGAAAGAAGCACTGAAAACTAATGAAGCTGAGTAATCGGTTCACCTTTAAGCAAGCGAATTTCTTGCTCTTTGATTTTAATTTCTTTGTTCATATCGCGCACTCGACCAGAGAGGATCTTGATTAGATTCAGAGCAATTCCAGGCGTTTCATCCACTGCTTCGTAGAGTTGCTGCTGAGTTAAAACCAGACATTCACAAGGCTCGATCGCGGTCACAGATGCTGATCGCGGTTCTGAGTCGAACAAGGACATCTCACCAAAAAAATCGCCACGTTTGCAGAATGCCAGATCTCGACTGCCATTGTGAACGCGAACGGCTCCTTTCGAGATTACATACATCGATCGACCTTCTTGACCTTCAACCAGAATCGGTTCTTTGACGGCATACGATCGTTCTTCCATGATTGATGCGAGTCGAACTAGAAAGTCATCCCGTAGCTCTTTAAAGATAGGAACGCCTCGCACCAATAACAATCGCTCAAAACTGTTTAACATAGCTTCCTCACAAAGTTAATTCAATCTCGGACGTTGGAAAAATACAACTTTAGAAGAGGGTTCTGGTGAAGTCATACCCAACTGTTGCATCATTTGTTTGACTTGCTTGGACACGATCGGATCACGCTCATCCTCAAACGTCTCTAGCACTCGTTTTAGCTGGTGTGGATATTGTTGAGCAATATAGCTCAGAACAGCTTCCCGAACATATCCTCTGGGATGTTTCAAGCTCGATCGAATGGCTTCTCCGTTGAGATTCCATCGAGCGCGTCTTGCTAAATGGAAGCAGCAAGCTAATGTCCAATCTGAGATGAAATGACGCAGTTCTAGTAGCTGGTTTAATCGATCGTTCGGCTGCATTGGTGTGTAAGGTACGAGGCTCGATAAACTTTGCAGCTTGTCCATAGGTAATTCTCGATCGAGAACTCCAAGCAGTGCCCGTTTATTAGCAATATCCAAGGTACTATCAAGAATTTCTAAACCTTGTGCGATCGCGGCTCTCGATTCCGATTGAAAGTTAAATTCTGCAACTCGAATCGACCCAATCGGATAGAGAAATTTCATCAACAAGAACAATCGTTCGATACTATCCGCAGGCAATGTTTCTAATGCCGATCGCAATAAGACTGTTTCATCACATCGAACCCGCTCTAGAATCAAATCCATTGAGGCAGCATATACTTGCCCCATAAACATCAATTCTTGATCAATTAGCGCTTCGATTCCCTGTTTGCCTAACCGTTCTGAAACAGCTTCGATTCCTTGCTCATTCGGAATTTTGAGCAGAATTCGTAATAGTAACCGTCGCATGGTTCCCCAAGACGTGAGCAAGCGAGAAATTAGAAGATCGATCGCTTCAGGCGTTCCGATTTGTCCGATCGCGCTAAATGCTTCACTCCGAACTAAAGGCGGACGATCAATATCATCGGCAATCCGAATCAGTTTTGGTAAGACTTCATTCCCTAATCGAACTAAAGCGGATTTTGCAGCTTCACGAGTGGGACGAACATATAAACCACTGAGAAGATAGCGGTAGAACTCCTCCGATCGAGTCGCAGCGATCGCTTCTAAAGTCGCACATTTTACTTCGATCGAAGGATCTTTTAGTAAGTCTTGAACATAAGGTTTCAACCACAATCGAAGTCCTTGCAAATGAACTGCCCCACCGAGCGCCCGACATCCGATTACCCGTTCTTGAGTTTGTTTGTGCTTTAACATCGCTTGCAACACATAAGTTGCTTCCGCTTTTTCTGAGATTGTTCCTTGTCGAAGAATCAAAGATGCTGCTG
>JADEXW010000593.1 GCA_015206935.1 Pseudanabaenaceae cyanobacterium LEGE 13415
TTGACATCCCAGGACATCCCCAGAGATGGGGCTTCCACTTCGGTGGCCTGGAGACAGGTGCTGCATGGCTGTCGTCAGCTCGTGTCGTGAGATGTTCGGTTAAGTCCGGCAACGAGCGCAACCCACGTCCCCAGTTGCCAGCATTCAGTTGGGCACTCTGTGGAAACTGCCGGTGATAAGCCGGAGGAAGGTGTGGATGACGTCAAGTCCTCATGGCCCTTACGGGTTGGGCTACACACGTGCTACAATGGTGGTGACAGTGGGTTAATCCCCAAAAGCCATCTCAGTTCGGATTGTCCTCTGCAACTCGAGGGCATGAAGTTGGAATCGCTAGTAATCGCGGAACAGCATGCCGCGGTGAATACGTTCCCGGGCCTTGTACACACCGCCCGTCACACCATGGGAGTTGGGTCTACCCGACGGCCGTGCGCTAACCCTTACGGGAGGCAGCGGACCACGGTAGGCTCAGCGACTGGGGTGAAGTCGTAACAAGGTAGCCGTAGGGGAACCTGCGGCTGGATCACCTCCTTTCTAAGGACGCTTCTGGCATCATCGCTTGCGATGATCGTGAAGCTACTTGGCAGGCATCCAGATCAGGATGCCACATTCGACGGCCGGACCGTCCTCATATCCCTTCAGCAAGTCAGTCACAGGCCCAGCCCCTCGGGTTGGCCGGCCTGGAATGGGTCGGTAGCTCAGGTGGTTAGAGCGCACGCCTGATAAGCGTGAGGTCGGAGGTTCAAGTCCTCCTCGACCCACCATCATCTCGCCTCGCTGCGCCGCAGCTTGCGGCATCGCGCCGCGAGGCAGGAAAGTCTGGGGCCTTAGCTCAGTTGGTAGAGCGCCTGCTTTGCAAGCAGGATGTCATCGGTTCGAATCCGTTAGGCTCCACCATCATCCCGACATGATCAGACAGCACCTGTGGGTGCTGCCTCGTCCTGTCGGACGCCGGTTCTTCGGAACCCTTTAACATCGTTCAGAGAGATAATCAGCGTTATTGGCTGCATCCGCGTGTGGATGCAGTGCCGGTACGATCCTTCCGGATCGGAAAGCAACAATGGCGTTGTCCAAGTCAAGTACACTAACCAAATGCGCAATTCCTGCATGGGATTTGCGCAGAATGTCCCTTCCGCCTGGAAGGGGCGGGAAACGTACATGCTTTTGATCGGAAGCGACCCCCGCGGGCAGCAAAAGGCTGCGGGGCGAGGGACGGCAAGTCCTTCTTCTTCTGGATCAAATCAAGCGCGATAAGGGCGTTTGGTGGATGCCTTGGCAGTAAGAGGCGATGAAGGACGTGATACCCTGCGATAAGCCATGGGGAGCCGGGAATAGGCTTTGATCCATGGATCTCCGAATGGGGAAACCCACCTGAAATTCCGTTGTTGTTACCGTTCGGTATCAACAATGGGGTTAACCAGGTATCTTTTACCTGAATACATAGGGTTTAAGAAGCGAACCCGGGGAACTGAAACATCTAAGTACCCGGAGGAAAGGAAATCAACAGATACTCCGCTAGTAGTGGCGAGCGAACGCGGACCAGCCGAGCCTTGAGGATGACCAGAACAGACTGGAAAGTCTGGCCAGAGCGGGTGACAGCCCCGTATGGGAAGTCTGATGGGACGCATTAAGTAGGGCGGGACACGTGAAATCCTGTCTGAAGATCGGGGGACCACCCTCGAAGGCTAAGTACTCCTTACTGACCGATAGCGAACCAGTACCGTGAGGGAAAGGTGAAAAGCACCCCGACGAGGGGAGTGAAACAGTTTCTGAAACCGGACGCCTACAAGCAGTCGGAGCCTCCTTGAGAGGTGACGGCGTACCTTTTGTATAATGGGTCAACGACTTGGTCTGTCTGGCAAGCTTAAGCCGTTAGGTGTAGGCGCAGCGAAAGCGAGTCTTAAATGGGCGCTTGAGTCAGACGGATCAGACCCGAAACCGAGTGATCTAGGCATGAGCAGGATGAAGGTTGGGTAACACCAACTGGAGGTCCGAACCCACACCTGTTGAAAAAGGTCGGGATGACTTGTGCCTAGGGGTGAAAGGCCAATCAAACTCGGAGATAGCTGGTTCTCCGCGAAAGCTATTTAGGTAGCGCCTCGGACGAATACCCACGGGGGTAGAGCACTGCATGGATGATGGGGGCCCACAGCCTTACTGAGTCTAAGCAAACTCCGAATACCGTGGAGTACTATCCGGGAGACACACGGCGGGTGCTAACGTCCGTCGTGGAGAGGGAAACAACCCTGACCAACAGCTAAGGCCCCCAATTCGTGGCTAAGTGGGAAAGCATGTGAGACTTCCAAAACAACCAGGAGGTTGGCTTAGAAGCAGCCATCCTTTAAAGATAGCGTAACAGCTCACTGGTCTAATCAAGAGGTCTTGCGGCGAAGATGTAACGGGGCTCAAGCCACGAGCCGAAGCTTTGGATGTGCATTTATGCACGTGGTAGCGGAGCGTTCTGTGATATAGGACGCTGCCTCTTTCGTACCCTCGGGTGCGGCGGAGGCAATGTTCTGACTGTGAAGCCGGGCCGTGAGGCATCCGGTGGAGTGATCAGAAGTGAGAATGTTGACATGAGTAGCGACAAACAGGGTGAGAGACCCTGTCGCCGAAAGTCCAAGGGTTCCTGCTTAAAGCTAATCTGAGCAGGGTAAGCCGGCCCCTAAGGCGAGGCCGAAAGGCGTAGTCGATGGGAACCAGGTTAATATTCCTGGGCCAGGAGATGGTGACGGATCCCGAGGGTAGTTTCTTCTTATCGGATTGAAGAGGCTGCTTAGGGGTTCCTGGAAATAGCCCTCCACAAGACCGTACCCGAAACCGACACAGGTGGACTGGTAGAGAATACCAAGGCGCTTGAGAGAACCACATTTAAGGAACTCGGCAAAATACCTCCGTAAGTTCGCGAGAAGGAGGCCCGATTGGTGCGCAAGCATCGGTCGGGGGCACAAACCAGGGGGTGGCGACTGTTTACTAAAAACACAGGGCTCTGCGAAGCCGTAAGGCGACGTATAGGGTCTGACGCCTGCCCGGTGCCGGAAGGTTAAAAGGAGATGTGCAAGCATTGAATTGAAGCCCCGGTAAACGGCGGCCGTAACTATAACGGTCCTAAGGTAGCGAAATTCCTTGTCGGGTAAGTTCCGACCTGCACGAATGGCGTAACGACTTCCCCGCTGTCTCAAATGTGGACTCAGCGAAATTGAATTGTCTGTGAAGATGCAGACTTCCCGCGGTTAGACGGAAAGACCCCATGCACCTTTACTACAACTTCGCACTGGCATCAGGATTGCGATGTGCAGGATAGGCGGTAGGCTTTGAAGCGGGGACGCCAGTTCCCGTGGAGCCATCCTTGAGATACCGCCCTTCGCACTCTTGATGTCTAACCGCGGCCCGTTATCCGGGTCCGGGACCCTGCGTGGTGGGTAGTTTGACTGGGGCGGTCGCCTCCCAAACAGTAACGGAGGCGCGCGAAGGTTGGCTCAGAGCGGTCGGAAATCGCTCGTTGAGTGCAATGGCAGAAGCCAGCCTGACTGCAAGACTGACAAGTCGAGCAGAGTCGAAAGACGGCCATAGTGATCCGGTGGTCCCGAGTGGAAG
>JADEXW010000594.1 GCA_015206935.1 Pseudanabaenaceae cyanobacterium LEGE 13415
AAGTCCCTCAGAATGGGGGATTTAGGGGGCGATTCCCAGAAGAGCTATCACACGATCGATCAAGACTACATTGATCAATAAATCGACATCGCTCAATCCTTCTGCGAACCACCGCAACAAGAAGGGACATTGTGATGCGGCAGCAGATCAATCACATTGTTAAAGCTACTGAAATAGTCCTGAAGCGCTCTCGCGGCATTTCCAGTAAATTGCAGCCATTCAAAGTGATAAAGGCTTTGAGTGGGGGACTCTTGGGGGCGCAGAGCAGCAGTTGGAATCGCGATTAGCAAACAAACGCAAAGGTCTTCACTGCGCTCTAATCGAATGGCAGCAATATAGGATGTGTTAATCACCACATCCTCTAGCTTAATGAATGCCATAAACCAGCGGTCTCCCTGTAAATGTAGATAGAGCAAAATTCTGACCCGAAAGCCAGAACAATTTAGGCTGAAATTCCCAGTGATTTAACCCTGTTCAAGCGGTCTTAACGACTGGCAAACGTTGCGCTTACCATTCGCGATTTAATCCAAACCGTTAACGAACCAGCTTCACATTTTCTCCCTATTTGATGATTATTCTGCCTGTAAAATTTACAGATATCCAAATTATAACCACCGTCCCAAAGTTACAGAACTCCCCACTGTTCACTTCTACCTAACGATGTCTTAACTAGAACTGATAGTGGCATCATTAGTGCAGAAATTAATATAAGACTTCGTTTTCAATAAAAGGCTTAATTTCGTTTAATGAATGTTAGTGAATAGTCATATCTAAGTTTTCCCATTCCTGGAATATTTTAAGAAGATTAACGAACAGATGACACAGCACTATTTGTTGGTAGGATGAACATCAGAACACGACCTCTTTGGTACGTAACAAGATTGATGACTTGCTCTAAGAGGTTGCACATTTTACTCAGCGAGTCATCGTTATCGCGCTTCACTCAAGCAAGTGATCTAGTCTTTAGTTGAATTGGAATGAACCTGAATCGAACCCTAATTTGGGTTTACCGTTTCGGCTTTGATGCTGTCACGAATTTGAGAAATAAGCGCGATCGTACCTGTCTATCTCTTCTATGATTGGAGGATTCCATCCATGTTTGAACTCGAAGCCTTGTTGTTAGGACTGGAGCCAGTGACCGCATTAACCGTCGGTGTTGGTGCATTGTTAGTCGCTCCTGTCGTCGGCGCGATCGATTCGATGACCGGAGGTAATGTTTCTGACGGCGCACGCACCGCAGCGAAGACTGGACTGGTTTGGGCATTTGAAGCGTTTGATAAGGTGCAGCATACAGTGGCGGAAGCAAGTGAGTCGGTTCAAGACTTGATTGCAGAAGCAAAGTCAGAAATGACTGACTCGAAGAATGGTTCCGAAGATCCAGCTCCGCGTGAAGTGACGATCGGCTAGATGAGTCAAATCATCAGGTAGCTCTTCATGTCTTGCAGCTACCTCCGATTTTCGTGATTCACCCTTGTAAGCTTTGCGAAATCCATCTTCTATCCCTGCAACCCTGCACCTTTCAGGGATAGAGATGCTTTTTGTGACTCACATGGCTCTAAGCCGTTCTCGAATGCACTTCAGAGAATGGATGCGAGCGGTTGATTTCAGTTCATCTTGCTCCTTTGGGAATTGATTGCTCATTTCATACCCAGTTCAATCTCTTCCGCTGCATTGCTGAGAGCTGAGTCTATGTTTGACTCTTGGACATTGGATGGAATGTTAACACGGTCTTTTACCATTACACCTGAGAGGTTTTATGACACCCGATCGCCAAATCATCAATGTTCGTAATATTGCTTTCTTTCTCGTTGCAGGTCCTTTAGCGTTGTTGCTTTGCTTTGCATCGTTCAATCTGTCTGCGGTAAAACATACCGCTCGTCAGACGAAAACCAATGTCGCAACTGAACTGACCCCAAAAGTACAGCCTGCAAGTTTGCCCAATCAATAGATTTTGTGAAGTCTGAACAGCACAAAGCAGCAATCCCAAACTGGGTTGTGAGGAGAGAGAGCAGAAGGGTAGGAATCCGTTGTGATTCCCTTGGGATTGCACTAGACGATGAGCGATCATGCTGTTCATCATTCAAAAGCTGAGGCGTAGTGATATGTTCTCAGCTTTTGAATGTTTAGAGCGTGAAGGCAATCGTTTATTGCATCGTCCACCCAGGAATGAAGTCTACTGTGTATATAAGTTCCTTGTGCTTCGTTGCAGTTGGGTTGCGCCCTCTAAATCCCCCATTCTGGGGGACTTTGAGATAGAAAAATTTCTCCAATTCCAAGGCGTTTTCCACCTTCAAAGTCCCCCACATTTGGGGGATTTAGGGGGCATTAGCCGCTTCAACCGCAGCGAAAAAGCTTCGATGCCTCTCAAACACCTGCTGAGAGATCAACGATCAAGTACGGAGCTTCAAATCGACCGGATTGAATGGATAGCTCCCGAAGTTCAGGTGGCAGTAAAATATTGCGTCGTTGATCTCCTGCTTCGATCGTTAGCTCTGAGCCAAACTGGGTGAGCTTGACTTGCTTCTTAGTAAAACCAGGAAGAAAGACGCGGATCTGTCGTTGTGCAAGGTCGATCGAGACTGGCTCTGGCGCGTTTGGAATGATATTAAAGTCAGGCAAAGCTGCCAGTAACGGCTCCCAGTCTTGATTCTGCAAGGTTGGCATCGGATAAAGTTCTAAGGGCGCAAAGGCTTGTTTAAGCGCTTCAGACTGCTGGATCGGCTGACACACGAGAACGCCACTAGCTCTGAGATTGACTTGTTGAGCGCTTCCCCAGAGCCATCGAGCTTCCGCGATCGCTCCCGGTTCATCGATCGTGACAAGATAGGCTGTAAATCGCTTCGGATCATTAACCACTGCAACGCCTTCATGAATCCAGCCGCGCACTCGATTCATTTCTTGATCCATTTTGCGCGTATCTAGATTTGCAGTGACTAGCGCTGAAGCTAACGGACCTGCGATCGATTCTGCAACTTTCGCAATATCTAAGCTTTGAAACAATCGTCGAAACCGTCGAAAATACCAATCCAAAACATCCGGGACACCGAGCAATCGTAAGGTTTCAAGGTCGCCCCGACCATCATAAACAATCACGTCATACTCACCGTGTAGGTAGTATTGACACAGTGCATTAAACGCAAGAATACTATCAAACCCTGGAAGGATAATGATCTCGCCAGGGTAGATGTCTTGCGGAAGTGAAACGGGAAGATAGGGCGAAACAAACTGCTTCAGTGCTTCCCAAGATTGTTCAAGTAGCACTGTGGTTTGAAGCTGGACTGCCTCTAGTTTCGGCTCAATGATTTGAGCTTGTGAAGTCAGCGGCATTCCCAACAATAATTCTGCACTTGGGCTAGGATTGTGAGTCACGAGTAGGACTCGGCTTCCTTGTTGAGCAAACCATTTTGCAGTAGCGATCGCAAAAGTGGTGTGCCCGGTTCCTGCCTTGCCCAAGAAGGTAATAATTCTGCTCATGAAGCTTGCTCCCTCAAAGGGAGTGCTAGTGATAACGCACAAGAAATGGATAGAACTCCGATTCTTGACATTAAATCGGAGTTCTATAGCAGTAGAGGTTCAGATTAGGACATCC
>JADEXW010000595.1 GCA_015206935.1 Pseudanabaenaceae cyanobacterium LEGE 13415
ACAAGTTCTAATTGTCAGCTAGGATAAAAGAAAAAATTCGATTCATGAACATCACGCTTCAATCGGAACAAGAGCAATTCGTTCAAGCCTTAATCGAATCCGGACAGTTTGCGAACGCGGAAGAAGTTATTCAAACTGCAATTCGATCGCTGTTTGAACAAAATCGGCTTGCAATCGAATGCGCCAAACTCGATCCGCAAGAAGAACAAGCGATCGCAGAGGAAGGAATGGAATTTGAGCTAGAGACATGGGGCGAATATTAAGAGGCGAAATCTGGTGGGCAGAGCCAAATCCGTACACTTTCTACTGAACGGTTAGATACAAAGATCAGCAGTGTTTCAGCAGAAGAACTAGAGCAAATTATCGAAGGATTGAATCAACTGGTCGGATAAAGTTACTTCCGTCCGCCGATCGCTTTCTGGAATGCAGGACGTTCTGCGATTCGCTTCATGTAATCCAAAACGTTCGGATATTCGCTTAGATCCAGACGCAACATCAGCGGAATATACGCCAACATTGAACCGACTGCGACATCTGACACGGTGAATTCATCGCCTGCAATAAATTTCCGCTTTCCGAAAATTTCATCTAGTGGTTGCATTAATCGCGGCATTTCTCGCTCTCGATTGGATTCGACAAACACTCCGGGTCCTAAAGTCGCATTGGCGAACAGAACCCATTGAGCCGCGATCGCTCTTTGATTCAAGTCTGCCTGACCGTATCGATCCTGCAAATAGAGCAAGATTGCGCCTGATTCCCAGAGTTTGAGATCCCCGTCTACGATCGCGGGAACTTTGCCGAACGGATTGATTTCACAAAAGTCCAGCTGTCGGTGTTCTCCGGCTTGCATATCAAGCATGACGAATTCGTAAGGAACCCCTAATTCTTCGAGATACCATTGCACGATCGAGGCTCGACTCCGCGCACCACCATAAAGTTTGAGCATATTACAAAACTTCGTGAGTGTACTTATGTTGTTTTACATTATCCTCAGTTTTCACGATGCGCTGTGAGTTGAGTACGCGCTTGCGATCGATTGAGAAGTTAAAATCGGTTCGCGTTGTGCCTGCGGGAATGTGCGATTGAGCGCTGTTTTTCGCCTTGTACGTGCGGGCGGATGAGGTGGCACGAAAGGCGAAATCGTCGCAGAATTGGGCATCTGTGGGGAAATGTTCGGGAACGTGGAACGCATCTTCGGAGATGACCGTTCCGATCGTAGTTGCAGCGGCTAATTGATAGGAAGTCGGGATGCCTTTAACGATCGCTTCAAGTGCAGCGGATGGAATCGGTTCAACGACATGGACTTCGTGAACGCCATCATCGTCTTTGATAAAGCAAGTTGCCAAACCGACTACAAGGTAATCATCGCTTACGAGGTCGGCGGTATACGGGTAAGAAACAGTTGTGGTCATAAAAAAACCGTTGTGAAGGTTCACATTGTGCGATCGTATCAACCGCGATCGCGCTCATGCGCGAGAAAGACGTAATTCTTAACCGTGGTTCGCTCACCATGCGAAAGTAGAGGACAATGAATTTGCCCCGATAAAACTTGGACTCAGAAGAGAGAGTTACTGGAATGACCTTCAAAACCGTGACAACACAACCGTTTTCCGATCAAAAGCCTGGAACTTCTGGCTTGCGGAAACTCGTAACCGTCTTTCAGCAACCGCATTATCTCGAAAATTTCGTACAGGCGATCTTCGATAGTATTGGCGATTTTACGGGACAAACTTTGGTACTCGGCGGCGATGGTCGCTTCTACAATCGGCAAGCTGTTCAAATTATTCTGAAAATGGCGGCAGCGAATGGATTTGGGCGCGTGAAAGTCGGGCAAGGTGGGATTCTTTCGACTCCTGCAACTTCTGCTGTAATTCGGAAATATAACGCTTTTGGTGGCATCATTCTTTCAGCAAGTCACAATCCGGGCGGTTCTGATGGCGATTTCGGGATTAAGTACAACATTGAGAATGGCGGCCCCGCTCCAGAGAAAGTGACCGATGCAATTTACGATCGCAGTAAAACCATCACTGAGTATAAAATTTCTGATGCTCCGGATGTGAATTTGGATGTGATTGGAACGACTCAACTCGATGGAATGATCGTTGAAGTCATCGATTCGGTGATTGATTATGCAGCACTGATGGAATCGCTATTTGATTTTGGTCAGATTCGTCAGTTGCTTACGAACGGTCAGTTTCGTATGTGTATGGATTCGCTTCATGCGGTAACAGGTTCGTATGCTCATGCGATTTTTGAAGGGCGATTGGGCGCACCGAAAGGAACCGTTCAGAATGGAACACCGCTGGAAGATTTTGGCGGCGGACACCCTGATCCGAACTTGGTTTATGCTCACGATCTCGTTGAAGTGATGTTTGGTGAGAATGCCCCGGATTTTGGGGCGGCTTCAGATGGAGATGGCGATCGTAATATGATTCTCGGTCGTCATTTCTTCGTGACTCCAAGTGATAGTTTGGCAGTCTTATCGGCGAATGCAACTTTGGTTCCTGGGTATCGAAATGGACTAGCGGGAATTGCTCGATCGATGCCGACTTCACAAGCGCCCGATCGTGTTGCTGCAAAACTTGGAATCGATTGCTATGAAACGCCGACTGGGTGGAAGTTCTTTGGGAATTTGCTCGATGCCAACAAAGCAACGCTGTGTGGAGAAGAAAGCTTTGGAACCGGATCAAATCACATTCGGGAAAAAGATGGACTCTGGGCGGTCTTGTTCTGGTTGAATATTCTGGCTGTGACTGGAAAGTCTGTCGAAGAGTTGATGAAAGAACATTGGCGAACCTACGGACGGAACTATTATTCGCGGCATGATTATGAAGCGATCGATACCGATCGGGCTAATACTTTGATTACACAGTTAAGAAACAAGCTATCCACGCTGAAAGGTCAGAAGTTTGGTAGCTATGAAGTCGAGTATAGTGATGACTTTAGTTACACTGATCCGATTGATGGCAGTGTGAGTCAGAAACAAGGGGTTCGGATTGGGTTTACGGATGGATCGAGAATTGTGTTTCGACTATCGGGAACAGGAACACAGGGCGCAACCTTGCGACTGTATGTAGAACGATATGAGGCTGATCCAGCGAAACATGATGCTGATCCACAGGTGGCATTGGCGGATTTGATTCAAATTGCGGATTCGGTCGCTCAGATTAAAGAGTTGACGGGCATGGATCAACCCACTGTGATCACCTGATTTCAAGCTAAAACGTTCTCAGCCTTTAATTCCTGATTCGTCCAAATGATTTGTTGCTTCGTTTTGGTCGGCTAAAGCCCCCTAAATCCCCCAAAATTGGGGGACTTTGAAGGTGGAAACAGGATCATAAAGCACTAAACTTTTCTGGTCTCAAAGTCCCCCAGAATTGGGGGATTTAGGGGCTTACAGGTGTAGGTTTGTGTTGAAGTCATTACGATGAGTTCAAGAGCAACGCGAAAGTGGGCTGTGGAACTAAGGGTGGCATCCGAATTGGAAGCTGCTGGCTTAACCAGATCGGCAGCACAATCAAACCGAGGGCAAAACAAGATAACTGCCGCAGTTGAGGATGTTTAGGCGTTGGACGATTGGGAC
>JADEXW010000596.1 GCA_015206935.1 Pseudanabaenaceae cyanobacterium LEGE 13415
TCCCATGAGTGAAGCTGAAAACCCAAATCTCCCGTCCGAACCCCTTGAGTCGAACCAACCTGAAGACGGTTGGACAACAGTAAACTTTCCCAATGCGATCGACATCAACACCATTCCTGAAGCTGATCCAGAACCTTCCCAGGTCGGTCTCCGCATCCAAGATTTAGAACAACAAAATCACCGACTGCGATCGCGGGTTTCAGAACTCGAATTCTCGCTTGGAGAAGCTCATGCCACTTTGAGAGCCGAAACCAAACGCTTAGAAACTCAACTCAGCACCCAGCAAGCAGAAGCAGAACAGCGATCGATGCGAGAAACGCACCTGACGCAACAACAAGCCGCAATGATCGCGAAACAACGTCAGGCTTTAGATGCGTCGCGCCAAAGATTGCAAGATCAAGAAACGCAGATTGCTCAACAACTAGACTCGATCGCGACCACTCAAGCAGAAGTGTCTAAACTCAATCAAGCGTTAGAGCAAGCCCATCAAGCTCAACAAAAACAGCAAATTTTAATTGAGACGTTGACAACACAACTCGAAGTGAGTCAATCTCAAGTCGCTCAATTAGAGCGCGATTGTGCCTTGACGAAACAGAAATACGATGAGCAAATTCAGGACTTGCGGCAATCAGAAAACGCTTGTCGAGATTTGCGATCGCGCCTCCATCGTCAGCAACAATACACGCTGCAATTCAAAGCAGCGCTCGAAAAATGCCTGGATGTCACTGCAACTCAAAAGATCGAAGAATCCGTTGATCAAGCCATTTCACAAGATGAAGCTCGCTGTGAATCGGTTGGATTCGTCAAAGCGCAACCTGTTCAACCTTGGTCTACAACGCTTGATACTCAACCTTGGGAGCTAGAACCCGTTTCGACGAATATTGCTGTTCCGTCTGATAGCGTTTGGGCAACCGCACCAGATGATGACAGTCTGTTTGAGGCAGAAGAGCCAGTCTCAGCAGAAGTATTTGAAATGCCAGAAGCGATCGAGGAAGAAACAATCGATGAGATTTCACAACCTGAACCGATCGTGGTTCATCCGCCGTTAAGCTATACGATCGCTCGTTCAACTGAAGAAGCGCCAGCGGTTCGCCACAACATCGATTTATTTGTTCCTAGCACAAGTAAAGCTGTTGAGCCTCCAGCCATTGAAGTGCCTGTTACAGCTCTAGAAGTGAGTGAGATCGAGTCGTTTGCGGTTGAGGAATCGATCGAGGAAATTGCAGCAAATCCATTTATCGCATTACCTCCCGCTGTTGAGCCAACCGTTTCAACCCCTTCGCCGTTTATTACCTTGAGCGAAAGTGATCGAACAAAAGAACCGTATGTTGCGCCGCCTACAGAAGGCAGTCCTGCGCCTGTGGTGTATCCGCAGCGATCGCAGAAAAAACGGGAATCACTCGCGGCAGTCGAATTGCCAAGTTTTCCTCGATCGAGCCAGTAGACAAGATTTGAGCGAATAGAATCCGTAGTGATACAAACAAAAACCGCCTTTGCATTAAAGCATGAAGGCGGTTTTTAGCATGGCGGTACATTTCATGTGCCCTTAGAATTGCAGTCTATACGACGATGCAAAGCTTTATCGCTTCGTTGTGGTCGGCTAAAGCCCCCTAAATCCCCCAAATTTGGGGGACTTTGAAGGTGGAAAGCGCTTTGGAATTCGAGAAACTATTCTTGCTTAGAGTCGCCTAGAACGGGAGTTTGCCCCCTAAACCCCCGAATAACCTAAACCCAAAATCATTCGATCAACTTGCTTTGGTCACTTGCTGAACTAACTGCATCACTTCCGATCGCGATAATTTCTCCGCACCTTGCTCCATTGCACCCAGAGTCGCATGAGCTAGCATCAGAATAATCCGACAGAAATCGAGTGCAGGGCTGGTTTCTGGAAGTGATTCCACATAAGCATCTGCAAGCTCAAGCTGACGACGCGAATAAGCTAGCATCTCATCATTTGTCCAGCCTTTTGGATAGAACGTCACGCCACGAGTGCGATCCTCACCGTGATTGCGAAGAATATTCACCGATTGCAATCCACGCCCGAATCCAACCGCCTGAATGCGATCGGTCTTTGTGCCGTCATACCAAGCCCACAGATCCGAAAGCATTAATCCCACCGAAGCTGCCACACTAAAGGTGTACTGATTTAATTCAGCTTCAGTCTCGATCAACCAATTACAATCCGCCCAGTGCGCCATGCGATCGCTCATTGTTGAAATCGCTTCCCAAATTCGCGGCGCAATCTCGGATGGGGCGTAAGTCAGCCATTCATCTAATCGAAGCGTCACTTCTTCGAGATCGGACAACTGAGATTCAAAGATTGGACGAAAATCTTCTGCCGTAAATCCCTGCTCTGCCGCTTGCAACACCAAACTAATCTGCCGTAACATTCGAGCTTTCACAGCGTTGTCTAGCGTTGGATGGTCTTCGATTTGGTCGATCGCTCTCATGCAAAGATACGCTGAAGCGACGGCTTCTTGTAATCCACTCGGCAACCGACTAATCGGAATATAAAACGTTCGACTCGTTTCCTTGAGCAAATCCAACGCAGTTCGGTTTAAATTCATGTGATTATTCACTCCTCTCTGGACACTTTTATAACAGGTTGCGTTCTCGAAAAACTGTTTCTCCAGATTCGATGCTGCTCATTCAGAACGAATTGCAATTTCGCAACGCTAAGAATAAACAGCATTGATACGGTAAACTTCCCGCAGAATTAGGACGATGTGATGCAGTATTGGTTAATGAAATCCGAACCCGATATCTACTCGATCGCTGATTTAGAGCGCGATCGAGTCACGATTTGGGACGGAATACGCAACTACCAAGCTCGCAACTATCTACGATCGATGCGATCGGGAGATGTTGCTTTTTTTTATCATTCCAATGCAAACCCTCCTGGTATTGCTGGCTTAATGAAGATTGTGGAATCTAATATCGCAGATCCGACCCAGTTTGATCTCGATAGCAAATATTACGACGCGAAATCTAGTCCCGATTCTCCCCGGTGGCAGACCGTTCGCGTTGAATTTTTGCAAAGAATTCCACTAATTTCGTTAAATCAGTTACGGGAGAACTTTACACCCGAAGAATTAACCGTAGTGCGACAAGGCAATCGATTATCGGTCTTACCTGTAGAAGCTGAAATGGTCGATCGAATTTTGGCACTAAGTTCTCAACAAATTCCCAACCAAAGATGAAGCCGCTAGGATAGAATTGTTAAGCGTTTTTACGATTTCTTTTCACCCTAACAGTCGAATTTATGACTCTCCCCATTCGCAACGTTGCCATCATTGCTCACGTTGACCACGGTAAGACTACGCTTGTTGATGCCCTTCTTAAGCAGGCGGGAACGTTCCGCGAGGGAGAAGATGTCCCGGACTGCGTGATGGACTCGAACGATTTGGAGCGTGAGCGCGGAATTACGATTCTGTCAAAAAATACTGCCGTTCGCTACAAAGAGACGCTGATTAATATTGTTGATACACCTGGACACGCAGACTTCGGTGGTGAAGTTGAGCGCGTGTTGGGCATGGTTGATGGCTGTCTGCTGATCGTCGATGCCAATGAAGGCCCGATGC
>JADEXW010000597.1 GCA_015206935.1 Pseudanabaenaceae cyanobacterium LEGE 13415
TTTCCTGGCTGCTACGGGGTTCTAATCTTAACGGGCAAAGTTAGTTGCTGTCCGGCTGAAAGTTCGATCGGGAACGGAGTACGACAGCCATCAAAAATCGCAATTTCGCCTGATTCTGTGCGCCAATGATAACTTGCCATTGCAGGCGCGATCGCATTTGATGTAATTGGAACTGATCCAATATTTTCAATCCGAACGTTGCCCGTAAATTCGAGATTCGTCTGCATCGATCGAGGTAGATAATCTAATACCCAACGATAGCGAGGCAATACTTCTTTCTCTTGCTCAAACACTTCTGATTCTGCATCAGTCTTGAGTAAATCTGGGACTAAGGGATTCACTTCTCTCTGTGCCTTTTGCTTCTGTGACGTAAGTGGCGGCGGTTGGGGTAGTTCTGATTCAGCAATATCAATTCCGCAGGCTTTGAGCCGTAACAGAAATTGGTTTTCTGCATCTAATAGAAAGTCGCCGAACTGATAAGTCTTTGAGAACACCTCTTGAAGTTGAGTGATTGTATCTGAGTCTTTCGGAAGCGACATTGCATCAATGAGTGAAGAAATGAAAGCTTCAGACGGCTTTTCAGAACTCCTATGAACAATGGCATCTGGAAACAGAATGGGAACGCCGTGGAGCAGATGATAAGACGTATCACAGTGCTGACACTGAAGCGATTCAGACTTGATTTGAAGTGCAGAACTGCCACAGCGAACACATCGAATTTCTTTAAGTGCCATAGTTACAGGAAGGCTCATCAGCGATTAATGTAGCAAGTTTTGGACAACGTTACTCCAAGAGATATCGAGTGCGCGGTATCGATCGTATCCCGCCACTCCCATCTCTTTCGCGATCGCTTGCTGATGATATAGCTGATCAATTTTTTCTGCGATCGCTTTTGCATCGGGTTCAACAATCCAGCCCGTCTGCTCATTCACCACGAATTCCACAGGTTCACCCGCATCGGTACAAGTGATCACAGGTTTTCGAGACAGCATCGCTTCGAGTGTGACATACCCATAGTCTTCGTTGTACGGAGCAAAGAAGACTCCTAAACAATGCGCGTAAAAACTCAATTTTTCGGCATCGGTTAATCTTCCCAGCAAGCGAACTTTCTGCTGTAATCCGTATTGCTCAATCAGACTCTGAAGGGAGGGCTGTTGTCCACCTTCTCCACCGAGTAGTGCGACAATTGGTGATCGAACAAATCGCATTGCTTGAATGAGCAAATCTTGCCGTTTTAACGTTTCTAAACGGCTCGGAAAGAAGAGATACGGTTCAGCGGGTTTGGTGTAGAACGCTTCTGCAAATTCTGGAGGATGATAAAGCGGGATTGAGTTAATTTGATTGAACTGCTGTAAGCGTTTCGAGACGTTTTTCGCGATCGTATAAATCTCGCGAAAGGTACTCAGTGCTTTCGTATCTTGCTCAGTAATTTCTAACTTTAATTGCTTTCCTTCCGCACTTTGAGAAAATTCCGCTGTAAATTCTGTGTTCCACAGGTCATAAACGGATCGATGTTGATGTAAAAGCCAGCCAACTTTATTTGGATGTTGTAGGTAAAAGGCAGGAAACTTTAAACAAATAACGCGATCGCATTGATATCCATTCAGATTTTCAAAATTCTCAGATGCCCAAAGCTTCATGCTGCGCTGAATTTCCGATACAGGCGAAAATCGAAACGGCATCGCAATTAAATCGACCGAATGTCCCGCTTCTTGAATCGCGTGAACTAATCCATCCGCTAGAATTTCGGCTCCACCTCGAATGAATGGAACTTGTACTGTCGCGATCGCAATCCTCATGCGGTTACTCCTTCTTCTCTAGCGCATCCATTCGCGCTTGTAATTCAGCGACTTTTTTCAAAAGATTTTGATTCAACAACAAGCTTTCTCGAATCGCTTGAATCAGCGAGAAATTCACTGCTCTTTGTTCCTTGAAAAGAAAGCTATAAAGTTTTAGCGCGACCTTGCCAAAGCTTCCTCCAACTGCCCAAGGAAAGCGCTGCAATTTTGCTGGCAAATCTGTTCTAATTTGTGATTTCGTATGAGCCGCATTTAAGAGCGCTTCAATGTTATTCGATCGAACTCGATTGGCGGCATCTAAATCAGTTGGTGGCTGATAGCGAACAACGGATTGTTTCTTTGCAGCTTCTTGGCGAATTTTATCAATGAGCGTATCAATATTGACTCTCGTTTGTTCGGTGTTATCCATCTTCATTCCTTTTCCAGCGATTTCACTTCAGCTTGTCCAAACTTTCGTTTGATTTTCCACCAAGCATTCCTCATTTTCCAGAAAATACTATTCTCCATTGCCTCGATCGTTTGTCTCGATCGAAGTTGTTCCACATCTGCACGCTGTTGAACTTCCGCAAGTACCGTTTGAGTTTGCGCTAATGCGGCTTCTTGTTGTTCGAGAGCCGTTTGCTGGTGCTGGAGTACAGTCTGCGTTTGCTCAAGGGTGACATAAAGTTGATGCCTTTCTTGCTGAAGCTGAATCACCTGTTCGTATGCAATTCGGATTTCTTCTTGTAGCGCATCAGTCGGATTCAACGAGTACTTTTTAGAACGAAAATACTCAGGTTGACCAAACGGTGAGCCTGTCACAGCAATCCCTTGTTTTAATTCATCGTAGTAGCCGCGCCGCATCGCCTGAGTAATTGGAGTACGATCGCGAAAGGTCGCAAACGTATAAGGAAATTGTCTTGTTTCCTCATATCCATTTTTCAAAAGTTTCTCTCGATAAAGTTTCGCGAATTCTACCCAAGGTGAAGTAATCTTCTCTTTGTGAATTGGGCTGTATTTGGAAATATATTCAGGCTGATTAATATCCCAACCGCTAAAGTGCAGAAACAAAACAGGTTGCCCATTCACCACGATCGCGCCGTTCTCGTCAAACTCAAATTTCCGCTCGTGAAAATTCCAATGTCCAATATTTGCACCGGGATGTTTCACGAATTTGTAGTCCGGAAAATAAAGTAGCGCAAGATTCAGCCAGAGTTGATCCAGCCCTAATCCTCTTGGATTACCGACCGCATAATCTAAAAAACAATAATTCGTTAATCTCTGCTTCCACCAAGCGATGAAATTGAGACAGTGTGGCGTTCGTCTTAAGCCAAGAAATCCAGCGTTGCTCAATCCATGCCTGAGAAAATTCATTTCATGTTCTGCATGTTCGATCGATACAGGAACAGTGCTATGCGGTGTGAATAGAATTGAGGTTTCAGCCAGTTCTTCAAACAGAACCTCTAGCGAAGAACAGACCATGATGTCGCAGTCTAAAAAAATCCAGCTTTCCGCTGTCGTGTGTTCAAGCATGTATTCATGCAGCACACCTCGGAGCGCACAGCACAACTCTAAGGGGGTGTAATAAAAACACATTTGCTCGATCGTTTGTTGATCGGGCAAATCTTCTAGCCGAATCACTTTAAACGGCTCTGTTTCAGGCTGAAAACACCCTTCAATGCGATCGACAAACAACACATAAAGCTGACTTTCTGGGTGATGCTCTTTCAATGTTTCTGCCAGCGTTCGAGCATCCGCGACATAATTTTTAGTGACGACAGTACAAAAGATTCTTTCAGG
>JADEXW010000108.1 GCA_015206935.1 Pseudanabaenaceae cyanobacterium LEGE 13415
TTATAAGAGACAGGTCCCATCGTTCGCCCTGGTTCTGGGAGTCTGATTTAGACTTTTCCTAAAGCGGGTTGGCAAGAAGCCAAATGATTCAAATGAAAAAAGCAAGGATAGTGTAGGGAACAGGTGCTGAATCTGTTTCATCCTCTAGCTTCAACTCCCCTGGAATGATCAGCCGCTGCGTTTTTTTGTGACAGCATCATTGCTGCCTGATTCTGTCCGAACCATTGCTGATGAGGCTCAATGTTAAAAATTAACTCAGAACCTTGATGGTCATTGACAAACTTACTAAAGTGAAGTTAAGCAATTCATCAGCAATTTTGGGGGAATGTAAACGTGCAGAAGCCAACTGCACTGAGCATTGCAGCCGTTGAAGTTGAGTTATAACAATCTATCGGATTAATCTAGATTTACCTGGTTTTATGAAGGTGTGTCCTTGCAAATTAGCAAGACGGTGCAGTGACACATCTTCAGGGAATCGCTTTTCTCTTCACCTACAAAAGCGACGGATTAGATAAGGATAATCAAGGTTATGAAACATCGAGAAGGAACTCTTGCTGGATGGCAGGAGATGAATTTGTATTATCAAAGTTGGCATCCTGATGCGCCGAGTCAAGCCGTAGTTACGTTAGTTCATGGCTTAGGTGGACATAGTGATACATTCCAGAATGTGGTGGAGTATTTAGTGCCGCAAGGCTATGAAGTCTATGCCTTTGATTTGCGGGGGCATGGACAATCAGACGGACAACGAGGACATATCAATGCGTGGGCGGAGTTTCGTGAGGACTTACGCCTCTTTTTACGCTTTGTGCGATCGCAGCGTACCAGTTGCCCAATGATTCTGTGGGGACATAGTTTGGGCGGCACGATTGTTCTTGATTATGTTTTACGGTCGCCGGATGAAATCCAAGGCTTAATTGTGACTGCACCTGCACTGGGAAAAGTAAATATTTCGCCCCTGAAGCTCATGATCGGAAAATTATTGTCGCGGATTGCTCCAAGGTTTAGCTTGCACTTGGGGATTCGGCATCAGTTTGGATCGCGCGATCGAGAAGTTGTAGAAAGATATGTACAAGATCCGTTGCGACACGACTATGGCAGTGCCCGACTTGCGACTGAGTATTTTGCGACGGTTTGCTGGATTTATCATCATGCGTCTTAGTTAACGATTCCGCTGTTGATTATGCACGGAAGCAGCGATCGCGTTACTTTGCCTGAAGGGAGTCGAGAGTTCTTTCAACGGGTTATTTTCCCCGATAAAGAGCATCGAGAATATCCAGGGAACTATCACGATTTGTATGTTGATTCGGACTATGAACTGGTGTTTTCGGATTTAGACCGTTGGTTAAAACGGCACTTGATCGATACCGATACCTGTGAGCCGTTGATCTTGGAGACTTAAGTACCATTCACCTATGGAGGAGAAGAATTGAATTCTTCTTACGATCGATGTTTGAAGTTAAGGAAGCTCAACCGGATTCCCGATCTTCGTTGTTAGGACGAACATTGCCCTCATTGTTAGAAGAAGCTTGCACATTGCGTCCAAATGCCGCTGCATTGAATCAATGGACGGATTCAGGATGGCGATCGATCTCGAATCAAGCCTTTCGTATAAAGGCTGAAACCTTGGCGTTGGGATTGTTAGAGTTGGGATTGGTGCAGGGCGATCGAGTGGCGTTGGTGATGCCGAGCGATGTTAATTTCGCGATCGCAGATATGGCTTGTTTGATGGCAGGATTGGTCGATGTGCCGATTGACCTGACTCAAACATTGGAGACGATTGTTCTCGTGTTACAGCAGAGCGGTTCAAAAGCATTAATCGTTGCAAATCTGGATTTACTACAGCAGTTTTTACCTTATTTAGAGCAAGCATCAGAACTGAAGTATATTCTTTTGGCAGAAGTACCGGAAGATTGGCGATCGGACAATTCGCAACAGATTTACTCGATCGATCAAGTAAGCCAGATTGCTGCCAGTCGAGTGCAAGAACTTAATCGAACATCTCCCCAAGATCTAGCAACACTTGTTTATGTTCCAGGAGAGAATGGACAATGGCTGGGTGTGATGCTTACACATGAGAATCTATCGGGAAATGCTTTGGCTTCATTTGCAAGTTTATCGCGGTTACATTGGGGAGAAGAGGATCGGGTTCTTTCGTTTCTGCCTTTAACGCATGTGTTTGCTCGATGTTTGATGTATGGGCATTTTTACTATGGACATACAATTTATTTTTCGAGTGCGAATCGGGTGTTTAAGCATCTGAAAGATGTTCAGCCTACAATTTTCGCAACTGTGCCGATTCTATTGGAGAAGCTTTATAGCAAAACAATGGAACAAGCAGAGCGATTGACTTCTCGGCGCGAACGAATTGCATTTGCATTGATGTTATGGTTTGCAAAACGGCATCAATTAGGACAGTCAAGAACCGATGCGCTGTTGCAGAAATTTGTGACTCGATTTGGATTGTCACAGTGGCGATCGCTGTTCGGCGATCGATTAAAGTATGTGCTGTGTGGTGGGGCGGCTCTGAAGTCCGAATTAGTCACGGTGTTTGCAGCAGCGGGGATTGATATCTATCAAGGCTATGGCTTGACGCAGACCAGTGCGATTGTGAGTTGTAATCGCGATCGCGCAAATCGGGCTGGAACTGTGGGGAAGTTGATCGACGGAGTGGAAATTGCGATCGCGCCCGATCAAGAGATTCTAGTGCGGGGAGCCTATGTGATGCGTGGTTACTACCAAGATCCTGAGGCGACTAAAAGTGCGATCGATGAACAGGGTTGGCTACATACTGGGGATTTGGGTGCATTGACGGCAGATGGATTTTTGCAGGTCACAGGACAGAAGAAAGCACTGTTTAAGTTGGCGAGTGGAAAGTATGTTGCGCCGCGTTCGATCGAGGCGCGATTAAAAGCATCGCCGTGGGTGAAAGCTGCGATCGTGGTCGGAGCAGGACAAAAGGTTTGTGGAGCGCTGATTGTTCCAAACTTTGAAGCATTGCGAGATCTGGAGCTAGAAGGCAATGAATCTCTATTGTTGAACCATCCTTGTCTAAGAGCGGTCTATCAGTTGATTATTGATGAAGCGAACTGTCATCAGCCTTATTGGGGGGCTGTGAAGCGATTTCGATTGATCGATGAAACTGCGATCGGAACTAATCTAACAAAAGAAATTCATTTGTTATACAGTGAGGATAAGACTTCGCTACAAGACGCTTCGGACTTTGATCTTCAAGAGTTGGACTGTCCAATTCTTCCTGTTAAAGCTTGTCCAACCTTTGCTCAATCGCTTCATCCTCGGTTTACGACCTCATAGCAGAGAGGATTTTGAAAGTATGTTTAAACCATTTCAAACCGTTGCAGTATTAGGTGCAGGTGTAATGGGCAGTCAAATCGCAGCACACCTCGCAAATGTGGGGCTAACGGTTCATTTGTTAGATATTGCATCTCCAACTGGATCAAAGAATGATTTAGTTGAAGGCGCATGGAAAAAAGCATTGAAACTATCGCCACCGGTTCTATTTACAGAAAAAGTTGCAAGGCGAATCAAACTTGGCAACTTTGATGAACATTTCGATCGACTTCGCCAAGTTGATTGGGTAATCGAAGCAGTTGTTGAAGATTTACAGATCAAGCAACAGTTGATGGAACGCTTAGAAGCCGTGATTCAGCCTGAGACGCTTGTTTCGACAAACACTAGCGGGATTCCGATTCGGTGGATTGCGAAAGGTCGATCGGAGTCGTTTCGGAAGCGATTCTTAGGAACTCACTTTTTCAATCCTCCGCGCTATCTGAAGTTACTAGAACTGATTCCAACTCAGGACACAGATTCATTAGTTCTCGACCGAATGAAATGGTTTGGTGAGTTGTACTTAGGAAAAGGTGTCGTTATTGCTAAAGATACACCGAACTTCATTGCAAACCGGATTGGAATGTTTGCGACTTTGTTGGGCATCAAAGCTTGGACTGATCAAGGTTATTCGATCGAGGAAATTGATACGTTAACCGGAACGCTGCTCGGTAGACCAAAATCAGCAACATTTCGCACAGCAGACTTAGTTGGGTTAGATACCTTGGTTGCTGTTGCTGATCATCTTTATCAATCTGCACCGCACGATGAGCATCGTGAGATTTTTCAAGTTCCAGAGATCTTACGAAAGATGGTAGCAATGGGAATGTTAGGCGCAAAAACTGGGCAAGGATTTTATAAAAAGCAACAAGGACAGATTTTATCGCTTAATCCAAAAACATTTGCTTATGAAGCAGCACCACCCTTGAACTTAGGTGAACTCAATCAGATTGAAGCTTTACCCTTGCGCGATCGTATCCGAACGCTTTACGCCAGTCCTGGACGAGCAGGTGATTTCTTTCGGCAAACAACCTTAGGAATGCTGAACTATAGCGCTCATCGAGTTCCAGAAATTGCAGATGATCCACAAGATATCGATCGAGCAATGCGCTGGGGATTTGGTTGGGAAATGGGCGTATTTGAGCTTTGGGACGTTTTAGAAACGATGGTCACTGATATGCAAGCCGCACAGATGAGCCTCCCGACTTGGGTTAAGCCCCCCTTCTATTCAACCGTTAGTGTTGAGAAAAAAGTGGTTTGGCAAAATGCTGAAGCTGCTTTGTTAGACATGGGTGAAGGCGTGTTGCTGTATGAATTCCGATCGAAAGGAAATACTTTAAGCAACAAAGTGCTAGAAGGATTTGCAGCAGCATTATCGATTCTAGAAACAAACGACTATAAAGGATTAGTAATTGGGAACAAGAGTGATCATTTCTCAGGGGGTGCGAACCTTGCAGAAATGGCAATGATGGCACAGACCGGAGATGGAAATGCGATCGCATCTCTCATCTTAGAGTTTCAACAATTGCTCCAGCGGATTCATTATTTCCCGAAACCGATCGTCGCAGCGATTCAGGGGCGTGTGTTGGGAGGGGGCTGTGAGCTAGTCATGGCATGTCCGAAAGTGGTTGCAGCGGCTGAAACTTATATTGGACTGGTCGAAGTGGGGGTGGGACTAATTCCGGGTGCAGGTGGACTGATGCGGATGGCAAGTCGAGCCGCAGAACGAGCCGCAACCGAAACGCCCAGTCATGTTTTACCGTTTCTGAGAACTGAGTTTGAAACGATCGCGACTGCTAAAGTTTCGACCAGTGCAGCCGAGGCGCAGATACTTGGATTCTTGCCGCAGGATGCTCGCATTTTAATCAATGGAGAACATCGATTGGAAGTGGCAAAAGCAGAGGTATTACACCTCGATCGTATGGGTTACGTACCACCACACAATCCTTCGATTTTCGTGTTGGGACAGTCAGGACGAGCGGCACTAGAACAGCTTGCTTATGTGTATGAACAAGGTGGATTTGCAAGTGCATACGACCGATATTTAGCCTCTCGAATTGCGTTTGTATTAACGGGTGGAGAACTAACTGCGCCTGCATTTGTCTCTGAGGATTACCTATTGCAACTTGAACAAGAATCATTTGTGCCGTTGTTAAGTCAGGAAAAAACTCAAGCACGAATGATGCACTTGCTCAAAACGAAGAAGCCGCTACGGAATTGAGGAAAGAACTATGCAAGAAGCTTACATTATTAGTAGTGTTAGAACTGCGATCGCGAAAGCTCCTCGTGGAAAGCTGCGGAATGTGCGACCCGATGATCTCGGTGCGATCGTGCTGAAAGCTGCACTCGAAAAAGTTCCTGATTTAGATCTCAATCAGATCGAAGATGTGATTTTTGGCTGTGCGTTTCCCGAAGCAGAGCAAGGAATGAATCTGGGGCGTGTGATTGCTCAACGGGCTGGATTACCCGATTCTGTCGCAGGAGCAACCGTCAATCGATTTTGTGCCTCTAGCTTGCAAGCGATCGCACAAGCGCATCAAGCGATCATCACAGGACAGGCGGAGGTGATGATTGCGGGGGGTGTAGAGTCGATGAGTCTGATGCCAATGGGTGGACATGATTTGCTACCGAATCCCACTTTGGTAGCAGACATGCCGCAGTTCTATTGCACAATGGGAGCAACAGCTGAGATAGTTGCACAACGGTATGACGTTTCTCGGACTGATCAAGATGCTTTTGCTCTACGATCGCATCAACGAGCGATTGAAGCGATACGATCGGGACGATTTGATGATGAGTTGATTCCAGTTCCAGTTCGCGAAACACTCTATTTGGATGGCAAACTTCAAGTTGTAGAAAGCATTGTACAAACCGATGAAGGCCCTAGACCGGATACCAGTTTAGAAGCGCTCTCGAAGTTGCCTCCAGTATTTCGAGTCGGTGGATCAGTCACAGCAGGAAATTCTTCTCAAACTTCGGATGGTGCAGCAGCCACCATTTTAGTGAGTGCAGCAAAGCTCAAAGAGTTCAAGCTCCAACCTTTAGGACGAATGCTCGGATTTGCTGTGGGGGGTGTTCCTCCTGAAATTATGGGAATTGGTCCGGTTGTTGCAGTTCCTAAAGTTTTACAGCAAGTGGGACTTCGCTTAGAAGACATCGGATTGATTGAGTTAAATGAAGCCTTCGCTGCACAATCGTTAGCAGTGATTCGGAAGCTGGGATTGAATGATGAGATTGTGAATGTGAACGGAGGTGCGATCGCGTTAGGTCATCCCTTGGGCTGTACGGGAGCAAGAGTGACAGCAACCCTATTGCATGAAATGAAACGGCGCGGTGTTCGGTATGGATTAGCAACGATGTGTGTGGGTGGTGGAATGGGAGCGGCTGCGGTGTTTGAGAATTTAATGCGATAAGAGCAGTTTGGATGCTGTATCTAACGAGTTTTTAGGAGAATAAGCGATGTTGCTGCTCTCACAATTAACCATTCTAATTCTGTTACTGTTAACCATCGGGTTTATTGGTGTGTCGCTCTGGATGTGGTTAGGATATGGCGCGATCGCACTTTTTGTCTTGAATGCACCGCTCTGGCTCTGGAGTGTTTATGTTGCGATCGCGTTAATTTTATTAGTCCCCCAAATCCGGCGACCCCTGCTCACAACGCCAATCATGAAAGTAATTCGTGTACCAAAAATTTCGGACACTGAACGATCTGCGATCAATGCTGGAACCGTGTGGATCGAAGGTGAATTCTTTACAGGTGCGCCAGATTTTGAGCGAATCAATCAAGCCGCCTATCCAGAAGTTACGCCCGAATTGCAAACATTTCTCGATCAGCAAGTTGAACAAGTTTGTCGAATGGCAACCGACTGGGAGATTCATCAGCACAAAGATTTACCTATCGCAGTGTGGCAGTATCTTAAGCAAGAACGATTCTTCGGCATGATGATTCCCGTCGAATACGGAGGTTTAGGATTCTCGAACTTTGCCTATAGCAGCGTGATGGCAAAACTCGCTTCACGATCGTTCATTCATACTGCAACAGTGGGGGTAACGAACTCTCTGGGCCCCGCTAAACTGTTGTTGAACTATGGAACTTCAGAGCAAAAAGCCTACTATTTACCTCGACTTGCAAGCGGCGAAGAGATTCCTTGTTTTGCTTTAACCGAACCCACGGCGGGATCAGATGCGGCAAGTATCACAGCGAAAGGAACTGTGTTTCAAAACGATGACGGTAAGTTAATGGTGCGATTGAATTTCCGCAAACGATACATTACCTTGGGTGCGATCGCGACTTTAATCGGACTTGCCTTTAAGCTATCCGACCCAGATCATCTACTTGGCAAAGGTGAAGAAGTTGGAATTACCTGCATTCTGATTCCTGCAAACACTAAAGGGATGATTTTAGGAAAACGGCATGATCCGATGGGGGTTCCGTTCTACAACTCTCCAGTTGAAGGGCAAGATGTGATTGTTTCTGTGGATCAAATTATTGGTGGAGTCGAGCAAGCGGGACAAGGCTGGAAAATGTTGATGCAATCATTAGCAGCAGGACGAGGGATTAGCTTCCCCGCAAGTTGTACCGGAGTTGCTAAGTTAGTTGCTCGCGTCACCGGGGCTTATTCTAAAGTTCGACAGCAGTTTGGAAGTTCAATCGGACGCTTTGAAGGGATTGAAGAACCACTGGCGAGAATTGGTGGACTGACGTATTTACTAGATGCCGCTCGAATCTATACTGTCGGTGCTGTCGATGCGGGTGAAAAGCCTGCGGTTGTGTCTGCGATCGCAAAATACCAATTCACAGAAATCACCCGAAAACTGGTGAATGATGGTATGGATATCCTTGGCGGATCAGGCATTTGTCGTGGCTCACGAAATCTCTTAGCAAACTTCTACACCGCAATGCCGATTCCAATCACAGTTGAAGGATCAAACATTCTCACCCGCACATTGATGATCTTTGGACAAGGTGTAATTCGCTGCCATCCTTATCTTTATTCGGAGATCAAAGCAATTGAAACCGGAGATACGATCGCATTCGATCAAGTCCTCTGGAAGCACATCGGATCAATCACCCGAAACAAATTCCGAGCTTTATTGCTAAATCTATCGCGGGGCTATCTTGCGCCCGTTCCTGGACACAAATTCACGAAGCGCTACTATCAAAAGCTTGCTTGGTCTTCTGCGATGTTTGCACTCCTCACTGATTTCCTCTTGATTCGACTTGGCGGATCGCTGAAACGACATGAAAAGCTAACCGGAAGACTTGCAGATTGGTTGTCATGGATGTATTTGAGCAGTGCAACTCTCCGACGATTTGCAGCAGAAGAACACAAACCAGCAGATTTAATCTATGTGCAATGGGCAATGGATTACAGCTTTGCTCAAATGCAACAAGCTTTAGAAGGCATTTTAGTGAACTTGCCGATTCCTAATATTGCTCGATCGATGCTCCTCAGCTTTGTCAGAATCAATCCCCTCGGCACAATTCCGTCTGATGTGTTGGGAAGTCGAGTCGCACAAGCATTACAAACAACGGGACACGATCGGGACTGCTTAACGACTGGTATCTACATTCCCACACATCCTGATGAAGCACTAGGACGATTAGAGCAAGCAATGAAGCTTTGTGAACAAGCTGAAGCCATTAACAGCAAGATCAAACAAGCGAGTCGAGCAGGACAGTTACCTCTAGGAAAGGTAGAAACATTGATTGAAGATGCGCTGAAGACTGGCGTGATTGTGCAAGCAGAAGCGGATTTAATTCGATCGGCGGAATCTGCACGATTCGATGCAATTCAAGTCGATGCTTTCACAGTCCAAGAGTATCAAGGGACTCCGGTATCGCTGCCACTGAACGCAATAGACTTCTTGCGTAAATGCCCTGGCGAATAGAGTTCGCGGCTATACGAACGAAGTCCGCCTTCGACTGAGCGCTAGTGCGGACTGACCAGAATGAGGGCTGTTAGTGTGCGGTGGGACACTTTGTCTGTGCAGCCCCGAATTCCATTCGGTGGGCATCTCGGATTCACGCAAGAAGTTTAATGAAAGACATCTTTCAAACACCCTCTAAGAATGGAGCGAAGGCGCGATCGTAGCGGTTTGATAGAATTGCGTTGCAGTTACAATCTCCTCGAAGCAGTAATTGTTAACAAGATTGCCTAACGCGGTTGCTAAGGTAGCGTGAGAATCAGGAATTTGCTGAATCAGATCGAGAACTTGTTTTGCATTCACACACATTGCAGCTTCGTGCAGTTTGGTAATCCAGTCGATCGACATTTCCGAGAGTTCTGATGCGGTCAAATTTACAGTAGATTGCTCTGGAGGAATTGCAACTACAGATGAAGTGACTTCAGCTTGATTGATCAATTCTTCTGCATAACAATAATGAACGCCTAAATATTCAGCCATTTTTTCAAAAATCACGTCAGCGCGAACTGGTTTCCGTACAAAATCATCACAGCCTGAGGAAAGTGCAGTCACTCGATCTTCCTCGAACGCACTTCCGGTTAAAGCAATGACGATCGGGGCAGGATGATGTGCAGCTTTGATTCGCCGAGTGGCTTCGTATCCGTTTAATACAGGCATTCGCATATCCATCCAAATCAAGTCGGGCATCCAACTTCCGAGCAGGTCGATCGCGGCTTGTCCATTATTTGTCGATCGAACTTCAAACCCGATCGGGGTCAGTAGTTCTAGTAAGAATTGACGATTTTCCGCTTTGTCTTCAATCACTAAGATACGATAGGTGCGTTGTCCTGGTTCTAAACCGATGACTTCGCGAGGTCGCGTTTGAACAGGAACCGTCTCAGGTTCTACTACACGAGTCTGAATATCAAATGTAAACATTGAGCCGTTGCCGAATTCACTGTTAACGGTTAGCTCTCCACCCATCATTTGCACAAATTTTTGACTAATCGGTAATCCGAGTCCAGTCCCTTGCTGCGATTTCAGTCCAGCTTCGGTTTGCACAAAGGGTTTGAACAATAAATCGAGATCATCGGAAGAAATACCAGGCCCCGTATCTTCAACGCTGAAGGTGAGACGTAAATTAGGAGCCGATTCACGAACTCCAACCCGCAAAATCACGCTGCCCGATTGTGTGAACTTAATCGCATTGCCGATTAGATTTAACAGCACTTGGCGCAGTTTACTTTCATCCGTTTGAATGTATCGAGGGACGGTGTTCGATCGCTCTAGAATCAACCGCAATCCTTTTAACTGGGCTTTAAGTTGAAACATTTGCTGGGAGCGATCGAGCAAACTAAACAGATCCACCGTTGATTCGTTCAGCGTAATTCGACCCGCTTCAATTTTGGACATTTCCAAGACATCATTGATCAGCGCAAGCAAATCCTCACCACTACGATTAATCGTGTCGAGATACTGCTGCTGACGTGGACTGAGTCCGGTTTCAGCACTAGATGAGACCAACGAATGACGAGACATTAACTGAGTAAAGCCAAGAATCACATTTAAGGGAGTTCGTAGCTCATGACTCATATTTGAGAGAAACTGGCTTTTCGCAAGGTTTGCCGCATCCGCCGCTTCTTTTGCTTGCTTCAGTTGCTTATTTTTAACACCGAGTTCTGTGGTTCGTTGAGCAACACGATCTTCTAACGCTTCATTTGTTCGCTCTAGCTCGGAAAAAGATTCGCGCAACTGAGCCGCCATTTGATTGAACGATTGTCCTAGCTGGTTTAGCTCGTTTGTGCTGTGGATTGCAACCGTTTGATCCAGATCCCCGGATGCGATCGCAGAAGCAGCCCGTCCTAATCTAAGGATCGGTTTAGTAATCCAGCGAGCGGTGAGAATACCGAACAAGGTTGCAACTCCGAACGCTCCAATACAGAGCAAAATAGTAGTTCGAGTATTAGCTTGGATTTGATCCATAAAGTCCGCTTCAGGCACCACCACCACAATGAGCCAGTCCAAGCCTTGCTCGGTTTTGAGCGGTGCAACTTGCAGAAATTGTCGCTGACCGTTGACCTCAAAATCGAGTTGTTGTCGATCGACAATTTGATTTAAGCTCCCAAACCGTTGTAAGAGATATTGCGTTGTGCGTCCTGTCCAAGGATCTGAACTATCGGTAGCTTTAACGCGCCTCGATCGCTGGATTGTTTTTGGCGCAGTTGGATTTTCAACCACATAGGGTTGCTGATTCGCTGAATTTGCCACAAGCAGTCCAGTTTGTCGTTCGATGATAAAC
>JADEXW010000598.1 GCA_015206935.1 Pseudanabaenaceae cyanobacterium LEGE 13415
AAGAACAATTGCTAATATTCCAGATGCGATCGCAATTCCACTAGAGAGCAATAACAACCACAAGCGAGACGGCTCCGAAACTTCGTCCGCCATTGAACTGACGACAACTCGCCAATCGAGATCAGAAATTTGCTCGATCGATTTAATCGGAATTTGAGTTATAAACAATCGCTGCTGGGTCTGCTGATTTGTCCAGAATTGGCTTTCTAGCACGTTTGGATCTGAGAAAGTGCTAATGGCAGAGCGTGTCTGATCCGAAGCAACGACAAACCGATTTGCGCGATCGACAATACTGTAATTTGCAGGAAACAGATTGACAAAATTCTCAGTCGGAAGAGTTGCCCGTACAATCGCGATCGTTTTTCCAGTGTTAGCGTCTTTAATTGGCGCAGTGAAATAAAGCACAGATTGATCCTCAAGCGCGATCGGATCGCTTAAACTCACTCCATCTGCTTTAAGTGCCGCTTGAAAATAAGACTCCTTGATTGGATTGCGAGTGAATTCGGGCTTTGTTTGTAGTAGAACGGCTCCATTTGGCTCAAAAACAACAATATTGCTATAAGCTTTGTACGGCTGTGTTGAACGATTAAAGGTAACGGCTCTATCTTCTTGCGATAAACTACTCCAGACTCTAGAATCGTTCAGAATCGGTAAAGCAGCGATCGCTTGTAGCTCTGAATAGCGTTGATTGAGATAGCTTTGAACGGAATGACTGGCAAGTTTTGCAGTAACTTGCTGTGTTTCAGTACTATTTCTAATCGATCGATCCAGTAAATGATAGCTAATTGCTCCAACAGCTAACGTTGGAACTGTTCCTAGAAGGAGCGCGATCGCAGCAACTTGGCTTCTAAAACTGAATCTTCTAAAGCGGGATACAAGACGATTAGAAGAAACACTTTGACCGAGAGGAAGATTAACTTCGTTGAGAGGAGAATTTGAGAACATCAGACGCTGGGCGGATTGGGTCTTCATCACAAGTTACGGCACTCCCGAAGAATTCGCATTCAAAGCAATTCAGGGTTATTCTCTGATTAATAACCGCTGGAAAGCATTGTGAACGAATGTCGCTTGTGATGTCGAGGGGGTCTTCTAAACACCATTCTTTTCCCACTTTCTGCTTTCACCTGTGTTTTGAAAGCAGAAAAAATTGCGTTGATTACGATGACTCAGTTGCAGAAAATTTCTTTCTTGCGATTCAACTTTGCACCCGATGTTGATAACCTTCTGGTAATCTTCCCTCACGCTGCAACTTCTCTAGAATCGCCTGTTTCAGCCATTCTGTTCGATCGCCTTTTTGATCAATTAAGCTCTCGATCTCTGTCGGTAAAGAAACAGTAAGCGATCGAACAGCACGAGTCGAATTTAGGGCTTGATTTAACCAAGCTTGATTAAAAGTTTCCCGATAAATAGAATTCTTAACTTGAAGTTTTCCATCTAAAGTTGACACTAAACCTGATAAGATGAGCGCCGTTTCATTCGCAGAATTTGTACACTCAAGCTCCTCTTGATGCAAAATTGATTGATAGAGATGAAGTAATTGATCTGCATAAGCATGATGAACAATCCGATCGCGAATCGTTCTAAGATGCTCTGGATTGTCCTGAGTTTCCCAGTTCTCAATGATATGTTGCCGAATCACTTGAGAAACCCAGAATGACTCTGTGCCCGGAGGTAAGATAATTTTGCCTTTCGGAGTATCCCAACTAAGCTGTACGATTTTCTGGCACAGCTTTTGAGTCAAGAATGGCTGTCCTCCAGTCCAATCCAAAATTGCTCTCAAAATCGTTGCGGCTTGACTGACTTTTCCTACCAAACCCTCAGTCAGTGTTAGCGCTTCATGGAATTGGAACCCTTCAAGCTCGATCGCACGACCGACATTAAAGGGGGTACGAGTTCGATCGCGAATCAATTCAGAAGGCGTAGTCACTCCAAACAATGCCCAAGTTAAACGGCGAAACGCAGGATTCGTCGATCGCCTGTCGTAGCAATAGCGAATCAACGCAAAGAAATCATGCACTGGGAACGGTAAGCTCAACGTACTATCAATCTCATCTACAAAGATCAGAACTTGCTGATTTGGAAAATGAGCCAGTAAAACTTCCTCCAGAAACAGACACAGCCGTTGAGCGATCGCAATGTCTTCATGCTCTCGCCACCA
This sequence comes from Pseudanabaenaceae cyanobacterium LEGE 13415, assembly GCA_015206935.1. Classification (GTDB taxonomy): domain Bacteria; phylum Cyanobacteriota; class Cyanobacteriia; order Leptolyngbyales; family Leptolyngbyaceae; genus Leptolyngbya. The sequence continues at coordinate 2,159 of JADEXW010000598.1, forward strand.
GGTTTTAAAATCAACCGCTTGCCAAAGATTCAGCGATCGTAAAAGTTCAACCGCAATCCCTCGATACCATTGCACTGGAGTGATCTGCTCATTGCCGATACAGGTCATATCGAGATAAGCACAGCGAATCTCTAATTGTTCAAGCTGCTGTCCAACTTGCACCCGCAAGCTAGATTTTCCCATCTGTCGAGCATTAAACACATAGCAAAGCTCACCTGCTTTGAGGGCTGAGTAAAGCTCAAAATCAGCTTTACGAGCAATATAACTCGGTGCATCCTGCCGTAAGCTTCCGCCTACCTGATACTCATACTCAATCATTGCAGCTTATCTAAATTAAAATACTGGCATCGTCTACACCTTTTTACAGTACGGGAAATTTGCTTTGATCTATCGTCTAGCTGAGAATAAAGATGAACAAATCAATCAGCCTGGAAAAAAATCTGCTTCCTTATAGCAGAAAGCAGATTCGTCAACTGCCTGAAATGAAAAAGTGCAACCTTCATCCAATTAGTCTCGCGGACGAACTCTAATTGAGAGTTAAGTTACACTGTGCATTATGCCGACAGACTGCCAAAATGAAGAGTGGGATTTGTAGGATAAAAAGTAGGGGCTTCGTCCCCGAAATCCTAGTGTTTGAGGGGAAAAGCAGGGATTTCATCTCTAAGACTGGACAACTTAATATCGGTCATTCACAATACTATGCTAATGATATTGTTTCATCTAAGCACCTACGCTTAGTTATTAGTTGAGCCATGCCTCAGTCGGTTCTCGTGACAGTGAATGAACTTCTATCGCCCCATCATCTGAGCTACATTCAGGAGATTGTGTTTCTGCGATCGCTAGAAGGCAAAAGATATCGCGAGATTGCTTCGGAGTCAGGATACGACTATGACTATGTGAAGGAGGTCGGGTTTCAGCTTTGGCAGACTCTTTCTCATGCACTCGGTCGGAAGGTGACAAAGAAGAATGTGCGATTGATTCTGGCTGAGTTCGATTCGCCTGCAAATTCCCTATCGAATTTTCCTCTGATTGCGCCAGTATCAGTGTTGGAGTTTCCTGGAGGTTCGTTACCGATCGATTCAAAGTTCTATATTGAGCGATCGTCGATCGAGCCATTAGCATATCGTGAGATTCTCAAACCGGGTGGACTCGTTCGGATTAAAGCGCCGCAACAGAGTGGGAAAACTTCTTTAGTCCTGCGATTGATGGCTCATGCTGAGACGAATGGATTGATTCCGGTGATCATCAATTTGCAGAGTGCGGATCGACGATTATTTGCGAATTTAAATGACTTTCTGCGCTGGCTATGTGTGTTAATCAGTCGGCAATTGAACTTAACCCCACAGCTTGATCAATATTGGGATGAAGAGAGTGGAAGTAAGTTAAGTTGCAATGCTTATTTTCAGATGTATCTGCT
>JADEXW010000599.1 GCA_015206935.1 Pseudanabaenaceae cyanobacterium LEGE 13415
CAGATCAATCAACGACTCGAAGAATTAGGTGCGATCGAGAGTGAAATTCTTTCGACGCTTTATCCTCAGCCGAGGATTCATAGTTAATACAACGCCAGTTCGACAGTGGCTTTTTGCTTCGTTGTCGTCAGCTAATGCCCCCTAAATCCCCCAAATTTGGGGGACTTTGAATCGAAAAATTTCTAGAATTCCAAGAATTTTTTGTTCTTCAAAGTCCCCCAGAATGGGGGATTTAGGGAGCGATCCCCGAATGTGTTAGCACACGAATATTTTATCGAAATTCACTAATGCAGTATCAAGATTTTTTTATTCGCAATTGGCAACCGAGCGATCGAGAAATTGCTTTCAATCTCATTCGTTCTGTGTTGGCGGAATACGGATTGAAACAGGAACCCGATGGAGCCGATCGAGATGTTCTAGAAGTCGAAGATTTTTATCAGAAAAAGAATGGTGAATTTTGGATTATTGAGCGCGATCGTCAACTGGTTGGAACGGGCGCTTATTATCCGATTTCTCGCGGAAAAAATGCAGTTGAAATTCGCAAAATGTACTTGTTACCGGAGGTGCGAGGCTTTGGATTGGGGAAATTCTTGTTGACTGAATTGGAAAATGCGATCGCGAAAAAAGGCTTTGAGCAAATCTGGATCGAAACGGCTAGCGTGTTGAAAGAAGCTGTTCAACTTTATGAACATGCCGGATATCAACCGAGTACCGGAGTAGAAACATTAAGATGCGATCGAGTTTATGTAAAATATCTGGTCTAAGGAACTAACATCTGATCGAGTGAATCACGCCTTATGCAAACGTCCCGTGAATCGTTCCGCAAGTTTCCGCAGCCGCTCGATCGAATCGCGATCGGCTTAATGCTCGTTCTGATCGTTCTCATTGGAATTCTGCTGCTGAGTGGCGATCGTAGCGCTCCGAGAGTTCGAGAATTTAACTGGCAAGGAAAACAGATTGGATCTGACGATCGCGCTTTTCTGCTCACGTTCAGTCGCCCGATGGATCATCCCAGTGTTGAACAGAATCTGAAGATTCAACCTGATTTGAAGGGAAAAGTGAGTTGGGCAGGGCGACGAATGGCGTACACGCTCGAACAGCCTGCACCGTATGGGACAGAATTTACGGTGTCGCTGACCAATGCACGCGATCGGTTCAGCAAAGAAGGTTCTGGTCACGGAGTTTTGAGAGACTTTAATCAAAAGTTCAAAAGCCGCGATCGAGCTTTCGCATACATCGGAGCCGAAGGTAACGAAGCAGGGCGACTGATTTTCTATAACTTGACGCAGCAAGATAAGAAAGTTCTCACACCGGAAAATCTTGCGGTGATGGACTTCAAAGCTCACCCAAGCAATGACAGGATTGTTTTTAGTGCAGTTGAGCGTACCAATCCACCACAATCTTTAGCAGAACAAAAACTTTATACCGTCACAACTGGGATTCAAATCAATGATCCCGTTCAGCTTGGAGAGACATCAACTCCAACCGCTTCGGCTTCTCCCACTCAGCCCGGACAAGTCACACAGATTTTAGATAATCGAGACTATCAAAATCTCAGATTCGACTTATCCAAAGATGGTCGATCGATTGTCGTGCAGCGATTGAGCCGACGTGATCCCAATGATGCGGGAGCGTGGCTAATTCGAGATGGACAACCTGCAAAAGCGATCGGGAATCAACAAACTGGCGGAGACTTTTTAATCACACCAGACGGAAATTCTTTGGCAGTCGCTCAAGGACAAGGACTTGCGATCTTGCCTCTTCAGCCAGAGTCCGAACAACCGAGCGATCCATTAGACTTTTTGCCGAAGTTTGGAACGGTTCTAAACTTCTCACCCGATGGAACCTCAGCGATCATGGTGAAATTCAACACCGATTACACTCGATCGATGTTCCTCGTATCTGAAGGCGTTCAGAAAGAAATTGCTAAAATCCCAGGATCAATTATTAGCGCGGACTTTGACCCAAATGGAACTGTTTTGTACTGTTTGTTAACGAACTTAGTTCCAGGCAACACATTCCAAGAACAACCTTATCTTGCTGCGATCGATCTCAAAGCCGCACGAGAAGGCAAACCAATGGAACAAACTCTGCGCCCATTAGTTTTATTGCCAAATCAGCGAAACATTCAGATTGATTTAGCTCCGGATGGTAGAGCGTTGATTTTCGATCAAACTCAGGCAGACGATCGAGCCAAAGCAGAAGTTGCCCCAACGCTTTCGGGTAGTAAACTCTGGTTGCTTCCACTCAAAGGCGACCTTGACAACAAAACTCAGCCTGAGGAACTGCCATTTAGCGGATTAGCGCCGCGATGGTTGCCATAGTTTGAGTTAACGTAGTATAGGACTCTCACGCGAATCGCTGTTTTCATGAACATTCTGACCAATCTTCTACCCACTCCCAAAAAACGCCGTAGCGTTGAAATTAAATCCGATCGAGAAATTGAAGTCATGCGGCAGGCTTCTCGCATCGTGGCAACGGTTTTGAAAGAAATTTCCGAATTGGTTCAGCCAGGAATGACCACTTGGGATCTGGATGTCCATGCGGAAAAGCGAATTCGCGAGATGGGCGCGACACCGAGCTTTAAGGGCTATCACGGGTTCCCAGCTTCGATCTGTTCCAGCATTAATCATGAAGTCGTTCACGGCATTCCGAATAAGAAGAAAGTGATTCGAGCGGGTGACGTGCTGAAAGTCGATACAGGCGCATTCTATGAAGGATTTCATGGCGATTCCTGTATTACGATCGCAGTCGGTGAAGTGTCACCGGATGCAGCAAAACTGATTCACGTTGCCGAACAAGCGCTTTACAAAGGAATTGAGCAAGTTCGGGCGGGTGCGTTTCTGTTGGAATTAGCAGGCGCAATCCAAGATTATGTCGAGTCCAATGGCTTCAAAGTCGTTGAAGATTTTACCGGGCATGGAGTCGGACGGAATCTGCATGAAGAACCGTCAGTGTTCAACTTCAGAACCTATCAAATGCCGAATGTGAAATTGAAAGCGGGTATGACTTTAGCGATCGAGCCAATCGTAAATGCTGGCTCAAAAAATACGCGAATTCTGCCCGATCGTTGGACTGCGGTGACGGTCGATCGATCGCTGTCTGCACAGTTTGAACATACGGTGTTAGTCACTGAAACCGGGTATGAAATTTTGACCAATCGGACTTTAGTTTAGAGCAAATTTGATAGCTTATTCGTGTGACAGCATTTCCGGGCATAGCCCCTAAATCCCCCATTCTGGGGGACTTTGAACAACTGAAGATTCTCAGAATTCCAGAGCTTTTTCTATCTCAAAGTCCCCCAAACTTGGGGGACTTAGGGGGCTTTAGCCGTTCTCAACGCAGCAAAAAAACGTCGATCGCACTTTAATTAAGCGCAACTGGAATCGTAAGAATAAACTCTGTTCCTTCTTCAGGAATGGAGTTTATTTCGATCTTGCCTTGATGTTTTTCCACAATAATTTGATAAGCGATCGTCATTCCTAATCCGGTTCCTTTCCCTACAGGTTTTGTTGTAAATAAATGCTCAAATGCTTTTTGTTTAATTTCTTCTGACATTCCAACTCCATTATCT
>JADEXW010000600.1 GCA_015206935.1 Pseudanabaenaceae cyanobacterium LEGE 13415
GAACAAGAATCTTAGCCCCCGGAATTGGGGGTTTGGGGGCGTTTTCGCATCTCACCACTTAAACGGGATTGCTGTGGAGATTGGCTAGAAATCAAAACAGCTTCGTTGACTAGATTTTGAAGTATCGATCGGTTGTTCTGCCGCATGTGCCAAATCTTCCGCAACTCGTGACGCATAGGGTTTAATAATCGACCAAATCAGCGGCGATAACCAACCTTGCAGCGTCACCGAATACGCAATACTCGTTCCCGAAACCGTCGATTTCACCTCATACCGAATCCGCTCTTCAAGCCCCGGAATCGCCATAATCCTCACACTCAGCAATTCTCTAGGATCAACCCGCTCCACAAAAATCCGAATCGGAAACGGGCCCAATCGCGTCACCGCTTCATAAATCAATCCAGGTTTTGCCACCTGACCACGCGGCACATTCGTCTTAGAAATCATCGGATGCCAAGAAACATCAGCCAGATCGATCACTTTGCGCCACAGTTCGTCCACCGATGCCGAACTCACCGCTTGATACGTTCGAGCCAGCTTGGACTGAACGCGCCGCCGTTTGCGATAGAAGAATCTCCAAGGAAAGTTCAGCATAAATCCATCTCCTACATCGGGAATCGGTTTAATCCGTACCCTGAATCCGGGATGTCTGATCTTAGGCAGATTTGTGTCGCGATCGTCATCCTTCTTGTGACTGTTTGACCCCTGATCCCTGGTAAAAGTCACAGTTTGTTATAAACATTTACGATCGCGCTTTGCCCCACAGTGTGAGCGCTTTTGAGGTTCGAGAACAGAGAGAATCGCCTTGGGGAGCCGTTTCGCGATAGTCTAAATGAACCGTCTCATTTCTTGCAATCCTGCTGTGAGAGCCGTGACGGAAACTTTAAACTCCCGCTACTGCATAGTAAGACGACTCGTTCCAGGAACCGACGTTTATGACTGCTTTCTTTACTTCCAACGCGACCGAGACGACCCAGCCACTTCCCCCCAGCGATTCTCGCGAACGGGTGAGCCAATGGCTTCAATCTTTTCAAGATAAAGTTTGTGAAGGCTTAGAAGCCGCAGATGGACAAGCAACATTTAAACAAGATAGTTGGACGCGCGAAGAAGGCGGCGGCGGTCGATCGCGAGTGATGCGCGAAGGTCGAGTCTTTGAGCAAGGTGGTGTCAATTTCTCAGAGGTTTGGGGGAAAGATTTACCGCCTTCGATTTTGGTGCAGCGTCCAGAAGCAAAGGGTCACAGCTTCTATGCTACTGGAACTTCGATGGTGTTACATCCCCGGAATCCGTATATTCCGACTGTGCATTTGAACTATCGCTATTTTGAAGCGGGCCCGGTTTGGTGGTTCGGTGGTGGAATTGATTTAACGCCTTACTATCCGTTTGAAGAAGATGTGATTCACTTCCATCAAACATTGAAAGATGCGTGCGATCGACACAATCCGGAGTACTATCCAACTTTCAAACTTTGGTGCGATGAGTACTTCTATCTGAAGCACAGAAAGGAAACTCGTGGTGTTGGCGGCATCTTCTTCGATTATCAAGATACGAAAGGCGACCTTTATCCGATCGCATATCCGGGATCTCAAAGTGATACGCTTGCGGCACAACGCAGTCAAGAAGTGGGCACGATCGAGAATCGCACCTGGGAAGATTTATTCGCATTCGTGCAATCTTGCGGTGATGCGTTCTTGCCTGCTTATGTGCCGATCGTTGAACGTCGTCAGAACACAGAATATAGCGATCGACAAAGACAGTTCCAACTCTACCGCCGTGGACGCTACGTGGAATTTAACCTGGTGTACGATCGCGGGACGATTTTCGGACTGCAAACAAATGGACGCACCGAATCGATTCTGATGTCCTTGCCACCAATGGTGCGTTGGGAATATGGGTATGAACCTGAACCGGGTAGCCCAGAAGCGAGACTGTATGAAATTTTCTTGAAGCCGCAAGACTGGATCAATTGGTCAAAAAATGGGGCACACTAAGCGCGATGGCGAAGAGCCATTGACATCCATTTGTTAAGCCTTGCACTCCGAGGGAAGCGTTAATTGAGCGCGTCCCTCTTTTTGTTGAGAACTAAGAGGTTTATCTTATGCAGCAAACGATTCCGATCGCGGATCTCCAGTCTTTTCTCTCCGATGATCCCGTTCAACAGCAAGATTTTGTTTTAACGATCGGCAAAGCCTTAGAAGAGATTGGCTTCTTTGCACTCGTAAATCATGGAGTCGATCGCGCTCTGATTCAACGTGCCTATCAATTCGCTGAAGCCTTTTTCGAGTTACCGGACGAAACCAAATTGCGCTACGAAGATCCGAAACTCAATGGACAGCGAGGATTTACCCGATTCGGAAAAGAACACGCAAAAGACCATCCAGTACCAGATTTGAAAGAATTCTGGCATGTGGGGCGCGAAAGTCATTTAGCTAATCTTGATCCGATCGAGGTTCCTGAGTTTCGATCGACGATGAATCAGCTAGCCGATCAACTCGAACAATGTGCGGTGAAACTGCTCGAAGCTTGTGCATTGTATCTAGGAGAAGATCGATCGTTTCTGAGTAAAACAACGATCGATGCTGATACGATTCTGCGAATCATTCACTATCCGCCGATTCCAGACGATGCTGATCCTGCCAGTTTACGATCGGCTCCACACGAAGACATTAATCTGATCACACTTCTCTGTGAAGCAACTGAGAGCGGATTAGAACTATTACAGCGGGATGGAACTTGGAGAGCAATTCCGAACATTGAAGGTCAAATTATTGTCGATAGTGGCGATATGTTGCAGCAATTGACCAATGGATTGCTAAAAAGTACCACGCATCGAGTCGTCAATCCGGGCGATCGAACTCGTCGATTTTCAATGCCCTTCTTTGTTCATCCTGTCAGCAAAACCGATTTAACGCCGCTCCAAAGTTGCATTGACAAAACGGGCGGCGCAATTCGATATCCCAAAATCACCGCAGGCGAATACCTACAGCAGCGACTTGCCGAAATCGGGCTGAAATAAGTTAGCCACCTGCCGCAAACGTTGCCATAATTGCCACAGACAGCAAGATTCCAGGGATTAGCATCAAAATCAGCATGAATAAATCGTGGGTGTTCATATCCTGAGCGCTCCGAACGTTCAAACTTGTCTCTATTCTAGGCAACACGATCGCGATCTTTTCCTATCTGGAGATTGAGAAACTCTAAAATTTTGGCGATGAATAACTTCTCCTTCGACGAACTGCAAAAGAAAGATTTAATCACAGCACTAGGGTTGTGGCTGGTAGTCGAAGCCGTGAGCTTTGTGCTATTTCCCACGATCGGATTAATTGATCCAGGCGCTAGACTGAGAACATGGTTTCTGCTCAGTATCCCGTTTGGACTCGGTGGCGCTGCACTGTTAAGTATGAGTTCTCGCTTTGTGGCAACCGCAGGCGATCGAGGACAAAGAAAAATGAGTTCGTTTATCGGTCAGTTTGGCGGCTGGATTGGACTCGCAGGAATCATGTTTCCGTTTTTGGTCGTGTGCATTGAATTTTTCTCAACCTTAAATTTGTCGAGATGAAACAAGCA
>JADEXW010000601.1 GCA_015206935.1 Pseudanabaenaceae cyanobacterium LEGE 13415
ATACTCAACTGGCGCTGTTTTGGTTTATTTATAAGGAAATGGGCGGTTCGATCACGCCTGCGGCTCCAGGAGCAAGTACAGTATCTCCTGCGATCGCGGAAGGTATTTTTAATCAAATCAAAGAACTGCCTCACGAAGAGCAATTGAATGTGCAGCGTGATTTGGTAGCGCGTCGCAATTCGCAATTGACTCGTGAATATGGTGCGTTAAGCGATACCACGAAGCTTTTAGTTTGGTATTTGTTAGCGCAAGGAATGGATAATCAGACGATCATTCCGATGCCACCGGGATATGAATTGGCAGAAGAGGCGCGGGAATTGCTCGATCGCGTGAAGCAGATGGAATTTGAGCAACAGATTACATTCTTCAGAGATTACGTTGCGCCGATGGGCGTTGATCCGACTCAGGGCGACGTGATTGATCCTGAAACCGGATTATAATTTCTGTCAAAAAATCGCCCCTAGTTGCTAGTCTCAGTAACCTAGGGGCGATTTTTCAATTGGTCAATTCTTGCATCCATCGAGTGACCTGCGATCGCATTCTCTTTACCGAAACATCCGATTCCGAAGTTCGATCCAACGCCCGACGATAATCCGCGATCGCATAATTCCAATCGCCTGCCAAATGATGCGCTCTGCCTCTTGCTCCGTAAATATGCGCCTCTAGCGTCGGATTATCATGCAAATTCGGAGAGAGCAATTCTTTAATCTGCAAAGCGTGTTCAAAATTCTCGACCGCTTCTTCGTACAGTTCTAAGTCGCGATACGTGATCCCCTGATTCAACCAGGCGCGGATATTCGTCGGGTCAAGATCGATCGCCATTTCGTAATCGTCGATCGCTTCGAGTAATTGCCCTTGAGCCGCGTAATAGTTCGCGCGATTGTTATAAGCACTAGCAAGCCTCGGATTCAGGCGAATGGCAGCGTTATAATCCTCGATCGCAGCTTCCAAATGTCCGCATTGGTAATGGACTAAACCGCGATTATTATAGTCGGTTGCATTTTCGGGATTACGATCGATCAAAATTGTTAAACCTGCGATCGCTTCCAGATAGTGACCTTGTTTGGCATCGGCTAAAGACTGTTGACGCAGCAAGCGATCTTGAGCAGCCGAATCAAGCCAGACCGTCTGAGGTCGAGATAGTTTAGAAGAGCGATCGGCTTTCGGAGAGCGACGGCGACTCGCCCCAGAAATGCCATTTAAATTTGCTTTGACTTGTTTTAATTTGTTGCCGTCTAGAAAAGTCCGAGCGTTCATACCATCCTCACCATGTCTATGAACTAAATTACCGACTCGCTCATCAGATGTTTTCTGCCCAAGTGCCATAACTGAATACGTCCACGGTCAGATCTTGGATTCGCATCATTTATACAAGGCACTTATCTTGGAGTTTAAGCGCTAGCCCTTCCTACAAGTGCGGCGGATTCCATTTCTGAAACAAGAAATCTCCTCATCTAACAAAAACACCTGAAACTAAGACACCAACAGGGAAAGCATCGTTCTCCAGTTTCCACAGCTTTGCGGAAACTTCGTATCGACTTCGCATAATCTTAAAGTTCCCACCCCGTGTAAATACGAACAGGCATTTTTCGGAGAGCCAATCTGTAGAAATACTTAAAACTCTCAACTTTGTGCCAAATTTACGATCGTCCTAACTTTTCTATCTCGGTAACAATTACATCTCACTTGCGAAAAAACCGCAGAATCGAAGCATCCGTACTGATGGAACACGGAGGCTTTCAGGGATAATGCAAAAGGGTTTTGTCAGTTCGATCGCGCTTTCATTCTGAACAAACTGGACTTTCAGATGAATTCAAAATGAAGATGGGTACGTTAGGGTTGACATTAGCTCGAAAAAGACTCCTAGGGTTTTTGATCGCGCTCTGGGGTGCAGTGGATGGATTTTCTAAAATCGTCCAGTTTACGAAGCGATCGCATGAAAACTGATGGCGTAGGGTTGGAGAGAAACGATTTATGAAAGCCATGATTCTGGCGGCGGGGAAAGGTACACGAGTTCGACCGATTACGTATACGATTCCCAAGCCGATGATTCCGATCCTGCAAAAGCCTGTGATGGAGTTTTTGCTGGAGTTGCTACGTCAACACGGCTTTGATGAAATCATGGTCAATGTGAGTCATTTGGCAAATGAGATCGAAAGCTATTTCAAAGATGGGCAACGCTTCGGAGTTCAGATTGGCTATTCGTTTGAAGGACGGATCGTGGATGGGGATCTCGTCGGTGAAGCGGTCGGATCAGCAGGCGGAATGAAGCGGATTCAAGATTTTTCGCCGTTTTTTGACGATACATTTGTCGTGCTGTGTGGTGATGCGCTGATTGATTTAGATCTCACGGCTGCGGTGAAGTGGCACAGAGAAAAAGGCTCGATCGCAACGGTGATTATGAAAACCGTCGATCGATCTGAAGTGTCGAGCTATGGCGTTGTTGTCACTGACGAAGAAGGCAGAATTAAGACTTTTCAGGAAAAACCGTCGATCGAAGAAGCCCTAAGCACAAACATCAATACTGGAATTTACATTTTCGAGCCAGAGGTTCTCAATTATGTTCCATCTGGGGTCGAATTCGATATCGGTAGCCAACTGTTTCCCAAACTGGTAGAAATGGGTGCGCCGTTCTACGGATTGCCTATGGACTTTGAATGGGTAGATATTGGCAAAGTCCCGGACTACTGGCAAGCGGTTCGCGGTGTGCTGAATGGTGAAGTGAAGAATGTATCGATTCCTGGTCGTGAAGTGAAACCTGGCATCTATACAGGGCTGAATGTCAGTGTGAACTGGGACAAAGTGGATATTCAAGGTCCGGTTTACATCGGAAGTATGACCTGTATCGAAGATGGAGCGAAGATTGTAGGACCTGCAATGATCGGTCACAATTGCTGGATTTGCAGCGGTGCAACCGTCGATAACAGTGTCATCTTTGAATGGTCGCGATTAGGCCCGGGTGTGCGATTGGTCGATAAGTTGGTCTTCGGTCGATATTGTGTCGATAAAACTGGAGCGACGATCGATGTGCAAGCGGCATCTTTAGATTGGTTGATCACCGATGCGCGGTACGAGGTTCCGACTCATCCCGCAGCAGAACATCAAGCGATCGCAGAATTGCTCAACATTGACACCAAAGTTGCGACCTAGATTTTATCTATAAGATTGTAAAAATCCCCCAAATCTGCCAGAGATGAGAGATTTGGGGGATTTAGGGGACATAAGCCGATTTAACAGAAGCAGGACGCTCCATCGAGCGCTCGTTAAATTAAGCCTGCTCTAACCAATCGAAAATCTGATCAAGCTGATTCAGCGTCACCAAGCCATATTGCCAAAGCACCATCGGGAGTGGCGCTAATTCGGGCTGACAATGCTTCACTGCAAAATCGATCGCAGAAGTCGGAAGCGCCAGTTCTTCTCGGAGAAATTGGATAAACTTCGATCGCTTTTTCGCTTCCATCTTCGTCGCCCTGCTTTTATGAAAATCAATTTAACTTATGTAAACAAATTCCATCAATCTAGTAATCATCCAAAAGTTTAGGATTTTTCTATAGAAAGTGTGGCGT
>JADEXW010000602.1 GCA_015206935.1 Pseudanabaenaceae cyanobacterium LEGE 13415
GCATAAAGTAATGCCGATCGTCGTCCACTGCGTTGTTTAATCTGATTTAGCGATCGAGCAATGTCCGCAGCAGGCAAAAGCTGAGTTGTAAATTTTCCTTCAAAGTATTCCTCAAATTGCTTCCGCCAGCGAGTCTCAATCTGTAGAATCGCTTCTGCAACATCCCCTCGATCGAGGGCTTGAGCCACAAGATCTGGAGTAGGGGACGGAGTAGCAGCTTGGAAGTCAGTCGCAACTGAATTCTTTTGAAGGAATGGAATTAGCGCACAACTTGATAAAGCGGTACAAAGTGCGATAGATGCAAAGAATCGATGCTTGTTCATAAGCCTTTAAGGAAACACAGGGGAAATTCGATCGAATCAAGTAGACATCTGCAATCAACTGAACCTTCAACAAGTTTATCTCGTGTCACTTTCTAGAAGCACGATCGAGGATTTTCTTACAAAAAGCTCGATCGCGTTGATCCGCGTTCGGATTGTTCGCAAAGTAATCCTGTGCCCACTCACAGCTTTCTTTGAGCAGCGCTTCTAATTTCAGATGTGTTAAATTCCAAGCCGTCACTCGATGATCATCGCTGGCAGTAAACAAAGTTTTACCATCTGGGCTAAAAGCTAACCCAAATATACTGTCTTCGTAGCCTGTCAAAATCGCGATCGGGGTTCCATCTCGTTTCCACAATCGCACCGTTTGATCATCACTCGCAGATGCCATCATCTGACCATCTGGACTAAATCGCACATTGTTCACAATATCGAAATGTCCGAGCAAGGGCTGTCCGATCGGTGTTCCATCACTCTTCCAAAGTCTAACCGTGTTATCTTCACCCGCAGAAGCCAAGATTTGACTATCTGGGCTAAAACTAACTCCTCGCACTCCGCCTGCATGAGCATCCGTAATGGTTTTAATTAACGTTCCGCCTGACTTCCAAAGCCGAATCGTTTTGTCTTCACTAGCAGAAGCTAGCATCTGACCATTAGGACTAAATGTGACTGCATAAACTCCGCCATCATGTTGCAAGGTCTTCACTCGATCGTTTCGCCAAAGTTTAACCGTTCGATCTGAACTTCCAGAAGCGATCGTTTGACCATCCGGACTAAAACTGATGTCATTGATCCCGCTCTGATGTCCAGTGAGTTTTTTGATCGATTTTCCCGATCGTGTCCAAAGTTCAACCGTTCCTCCCGCTCCACCTGCTGCGATCGTTTGACCATCCGGACTAAAACTGACCGCATACAGACTATCATTCTGCCGCATCTGCGTTTTAATCGGCGTACCGTTCATCTTCCAGAGTCTAACTGTCCGATCGTTACTTGCCGATGCAAGAGTCTGTCCATCCGGACTCACGCTCACACTATTTGCTGCGGCAGTATGTCCATCAAAGTGCGTCATCAAGGTATTAGAGCGCTGCCAAAGCTTCACGGTTTGGTCTTGACTTGCCGTCGCAATCACTTTTCCATCCGAACTAAAACTCACCCCATTTACGAGGCTGTTATGCCCGACTAAAGTTGCAACTAAAACGCCTCCAGTTGTCCAGAGCTTAACAGTTTTATCACGACTTGCAGTAGCGATCGTTTGATCATCAGGACTAAACGCAACTTCGTTGACCAGGTTTTTGTGTGCCTGAATCGTCCGAATCAGCTTGCCGTCTTTTGTCCAAAGCTTGACTTCGCCATCATAGCTAGCGGAAGCAAACTGATCACCTGTTTGATTAAAACTAACATCGAGAATGCGTTCGTCATGGGCATTGATTGTTCTAATCAGCTTGCCGTCTTTTGTCCAGAGTTTCACTTTCCCATCCATGCCCCCAGAAACAATTTGAGTTCCATCCGGACTAAATTTAACTGCCCAAACTTCTCCTTCATGCGCATTATCAATGGTGCGAATCAGCTTGCCCGCTTTTGTCCAGAGTCGAATCGTTTGATCCGATGAACTTGAGACAATTCGATTGCCATCGGGACTATAGCTAATTCCCCATACTCTGTCTGTATGTCCAGTGAGTTTGGCGATCGAGGTTCCATCTAGTTTCCAAAGTCGAATGGTTTTATCACGACTTGTTGATGCGATCGTCTTGCCATCCGGACTAAACGCGAGATTGTAGACTCCATCTTCGTGTCCCCTGAGTGTTCTCATCAATGCTCCAGATCTCGACCAGAGTTTGATCGTGCGATCGCCACTCACCGTTGCAATCATCGTTCCATCTGGGCTAAATCGAGCGCGGCGAATCCAGCGATCGTGTCCTTCGAGTCGGTTGTACTCTTTAATGTGATAAATAGCTTTACCCAAGGTAGACATCACTTCGAGGCGTGTCTGAGTGTCAATGTTGTTGGATTGATAGAGCAGTCGCCCAGCTCTTAATCCTTGTAAGAGCGACTCAAACTCCTGTCGAGAAAAGAGCGCATTCGATGAAGCACTCAGGGCTTTCATCTCACCGACGGTTGCAGCTTTGCGGCTTTGTTCGGCATCTCGATATTGCTGGAAGGCAACTAACCCAAGAATCGAGGTGACAATCAGGGCTATTGTGACTCCTGAGAATGCCCATCGTTGCCGCATCGTTTCTGAAACTCGACTCGCTGCAATGTATTCGCGCTGGAGTTGAGAGAGGGGCGGGTCTTTTTCTTGAAGGCTCCATTGCTCGATCGCTTCTAAGCTCTGTCCACGTAACAATAAACTGCGATCGCGCTGATGATGTTCCCAATCATTTGCCCGAACTAACAATCGGGTGTGTGCTTGCACATACTCTAGGTCTGTGTCGAAGACTTGCAGTAGCTTTTGGAATCCTTGCTCGAACTCATCAGACGATCGCATAAAGATCCAGTTGAGCGCAGCTAAGGCAGGATGCACTTGAGCATCGTCAACATCGCGACAAACAACTGCGATTAATTTTTTACGATGCTCGATCGCGTATTCTAGCTCCCGTCTGCATTCAACCGATTGTACTGAATCTGGACTGAGAACAAACAAGAACTGATTAGCGTTGAGAATTCCGGTATAAATCTCTTGTCGCCAGTTTGCATTCGGGGGAATATCTTGCCAATCAATCCACACGGTTCGATCGTGGGCTTCTAGATCTGAACTCAGTTTCTTGATCCACTCTTGATCCCGTCGGCAGTAAGAAATGAAGACTTCTAATCCTCGATCGAGAGAACGATCGATTGACTGGGTAGACGACAGCATACACCTGATGTTGTTTAGAAAAGTTGCAATGCAGTGTTAAACCGTTCTTATGCTGGGATCAGCAGTGTGAAAACCTTATACGGTTTCTGCCTGACATAGAGCAGATCGATATCTTATTTGGAAGTGAAGGGTGTATCCAATCCTAGGAGGTTTTTTTTCGTGGATCAATCGAGTGTGACTTATCCTGGAAACGAGGAGGATCAGTGGATTGAGGGCTACTTCCGCTCTCTGAAGAACCAGGTCTTGGGGGTGGATCGGCTTACAGGTGTAGGTTTGTGTTGAAACTGTGAGCAAGGACTCTTTCAGTTGGATAATTTAGAGACAAGAGAATCTGGAGGGGTCGCCATGCTGCGAAACTCTTCGCTGAAACAATGGAATCGGATTG
>JADEXW010000109.1 GCA_015206935.1 Pseudanabaenaceae cyanobacterium LEGE 13415
TCAATAATGTGTTGTTTCAGGCGTTCTTCGACGGGTAAATCTGCCAAAGTATTGTTCGATCGAGCATCTTTCGCGCTCACGCCTTCAAATAATTCAGTCAGCTTAGTAAGCGGATCGTAAGTGCAGATGTCACCCTCAAATCCGCGTCGATCGTAGATCAGATCCAAGCAAACTTTCTGATGTTCAGGATCGATTTTCGCGATCGGTAAAATCTTCGCCGCCGAGACGATCGCGCCATCCATTCCTGCGATCGTGGCTTCATGCAGAAACATCGAATTCAAGGTAATCCGAGCCGCTGGACTCAGACCGAAGGAAATATTCGACACTCCAACCATGAAATGCACACCAGGCAAGTTTTCACGAATCATCCGAATTGATTCAATGGTTGCCTTTGCATTCTCACGGTCTTCTTCAATCCCAGTTGAAATCGGCAATGCCAATGTATCAAAGAAGATTTCATGCGGTGGAATTCCAAACTCTAACGCATCTCGGTAAGCGCGTTGTGCAATTTGGAATTTCTTCTCGGCAGTCCGCGCCATTCCTTCTTCATCGATCGTACCAATGACGACACCCGCACCATATTCTTTTGCAAGCTCCAACACTTTGAAGAATCGTTCATCTCCATCTTCGTAGTTGGTCGAGTTGAGAATGCACTTACCCCCTGCAACTTTCAAGCCTGCTTCCATCTTTTGCCACTCAGTTGAGTCAAGCATCAGAGGCAGCGTCACATTCGTAACAAGTCGCGACACGAGTTCCTTCATGTCCCGTTCACCATCGCGCCCCACATAATCGACGTTGACATCGAGAACGTGAGCGCCTTCCTTGACTTGAGATTTCGCGATCGCAATCAGCCCGTCCCAATCATCCGCATTCAATAATTCTCGAACCTTCTTTGATCCGCTTGCATTCAATCGTTCACCCACAATCAAGAAAGAATTATCTTGCTCGTAGGGCTGCGATGTGTAGATTGATGCTGCTGAAGGTGTATATCCAAGTGCTGGTCTAGGTATTTCAGATTCATACACTTGACCATTCATCCAAGCGCGTTCATCGATGCGAACTTGTCGCGCTTTAGGGGTCATCGTTGCGGCTGCATCTGCGAGTGCTTTGATGTGTGCGGGACGAGTTCCACAACAGCCCCCAATCACTTGCACACCCCAGTCTTCGATGAATTTGTGCAACGCCATCTGAAGTTCAACGGGCGTTAATTTATAGTGAGCATGACCACCGATATTTTCGGGTAAGCCTGCGTTGGGAATACAAGAGACGACAAACGGCGCATTCTCAGTCAAATATTTGATGTGTTCTGCCATGCGATCGGGACCTGTCGCGCAGTTCAAACCGAGAATGTCGATCGGGTACGGTTCCAAAATCGCTAATACGCCACTGATGTCGGTTCCGACCAGCATCGTGCCCTGAACTTCCATCGTCACCGAAACCATTAGGGGACGGCGCTCTTCTTTTTTAGCAAACACCGCTTCAACTGCGTTCAAGGCTGCCTTAATTTGCAGCACATCTTGACAAGTTTCAATGATGAACAAGTCCACACCACCATCAAACAAGCCTTCCGCTTGAATGGTAAACGCCTCTTTTAATTCGTCATACGTAATATGTCCGAGTGTCGGCAGTTTCGTTCCGGGCCCCATCGAACCTGCAACAAATCTAGGCTTCTCAGGCGTTGAGAATTCTGCGGTGCATTGTTTCGCAAGTTCTGCGGCTTTCTTGCTCAACTCATACGCCATATCTTGCAAGCCGTATTCTGCTAACACGAATGGGCTACTGCCAAACGTATCGGTTTCGATCACGTCTGCACCTGCTGTGAGAAAATCGCGGTGAACTTTCGCGATCGCGTCCGGTTTGGTATGAATCAAATACTCGTTGCAGCCTTCATACTCGGCTCCACCAAAATCTTCAGCCGTCAAATTCTGCGACTGGATATTTGTTCCCATCGCGCCATCAAAGACGATAACGGGACGCTCAGGACTGTGAAGACGGGTGAGAAAGGCACTATTCATAACAGAAACTTCAGCAACGACAGAACAGACTTGAGTAGAAACCCTGAGTTCTTTATTAAGTTTTATGGGTAATCCGTTTTAACGAAAAGTCGCTATCATGACGCTTCACAATAGCTACACAATTTTAACTTTGACATATTTTTTAAACAATCGTGGTTTATTCAAATTAAAAGGCGCTCCTCCGATGAGGAACGCCTAAATAAATCAATCATGAATTCAAATTATTAGCTCAAGCCAACATTGCTACGATCGTAGCCTTCAAGGTTGTTGGTGGTTTTGTTGTGAACCACATGCGCGGATTCCGAAGGCATTCCAATCTCGCTGGCTTGGCGAGTCAACATGGACTGCTCACGGTTACGAATCATTTGACGATGACGGGTCATCAGCGCACGCGCTTGATCTTGAATCGACATAACTCTGTTCTCCATTTCTGATTACATGATTACTATAACAGAAAAATTCTGTATCAGGAACTACAAAAATTAGCTATGTCATAGATTCTTGACAATTATTCTGCACCCGAAACACGGTAAGCTCACTCAAGCAGTACAGGAGAAACGACAATGGCTGAGAGCAAGCGGATCGAGGTTGGAGCGTTGAACTGGTGTTATCGCGAGGCAGAACCGATCAATTCCAGTGAGCGTACTCCAGTGATTTTGCTGCATGGCTTGGTTTCTCAGGGCTACAGTTGGCGAAATGTGCTGCCGGATTTGGCAGGACAAGGATTTAGAGCGATCGCACCGGATTGGATTGGATGTGGGTATTCGAGTATGCCGGATCGTCGTGATTTCGCTTATACGCCTGATGCGTTTATGTCAGCGCTCGAAGCTTTGATTGCTCAATTCGGATTTGAAAAAGTGTCGATCGTATCCCAAGGGTTTCTCGGTTCAGTCGGGATTCAATACGCGCTCAGGCATCCAGAACAAGTGGAACGATTGGCGATTTTCAATTGTCCGATCGCTCAAGGGGCGAAACTTCCCTGGAAGCTACAACAAATGGGAATTCCGCTGGTAGGTGACATGATGACGCAAGATCCGTTACTCGTCGATCGCACATTAGAAGGCGGAGGCGGCTATCGAATTGAAGATGCGGATTTGGATGTCTATCGTCGTCCTTGGCTCAAAACCTCAGATGTGGGTCGATCATTGCTGGCGATTATTCAGAATTTGCAATTGAAACAAGTCACGGCAGAAATTGAATCGGGTTTAGCAAGTTAGCAGAATCCGTTATTGATCGGCTGGGGAGTACGTGATCCTTGGTTATCGATCGACCTTGCCAAACCCTTTAAATCGCAGCTTGTGGAGCTTGATGAAGTCGGGCATTATCCACAAGAAGACTGGCATGAAAAAGTGAGTGAGGTGCTGATTCCATTCTTAAAACAGCAAATCGTTTAACTTAAAGTGAAACAATCAAGTGCTAGACTCGTCCAAAAACGGCAGCATTATATCAATCAAGTTATGCAATACCGTGGGTTGCTTCTGGCTGGAATTTTGAGTTTGACAACAATACCCGTGGCACAATTGCAGGGATTGGCTCAAGAATTAGGATGTCCGGCTCCAGCATTGTCTCGATTAAAACGACATACGGTGCGATCGGGAGAAACACTGGAATCGATCGCGTCTCGTTACAGTCTGATTCCAGCGACGATTATGGGACTGAATCCAACTGTTCGATCGGGCAAAGCCGCTCCCGGTCAAACGCTTCTAATTCCGCCCTATAACGGGATTCGCGTCGAAGTTCCAGCAGGACAAAGCTTGAAAGATTTAGCCGCGCGGTATCGAGTTCGTCCGGATGTGTTGTATGAAGTGAACGGCTGTCAGCGATCGCCAAAAGTGGTCTTTGTTCCCGGTGTGAACTGGTCGCCGAATGAAGGATCACAGCCAACCTTAACCGGAGTTTCCAGCGTTCTATCGGGTTCACCTCTGAAGGGGAATGCTGCGATCTCGCTTGGGTTTGGTTGGTATTTACCGAATGGAGCCACGAAACCTGTTTTTCATAGTGGCATCGATATTTCGGCGAATTTAGGAAC
The DNA here is from genome assembly GCA_015206935.1 of Pseudanabaenaceae cyanobacterium LEGE 13415. Lineage (GTDB taxonomy): Bacteria > Cyanobacteriota > Cyanobacteriia > Leptolyngbyales > Leptolyngbyaceae > Leptolyngbya. The sequence continues at coordinate 4,045 of JADEXW010000109.1, forward strand.
TCCGGTACAAGCGATCGGGGATGGAACCGTGGCGTTTGCAGGAAACCAAGGTGCATATGGAAATTTAGTGGTGATCAATCATCAGCAGGGCTATCAAACCCGATACGCTCAGTTAGGCAGAATTGATGTCAAAGTGGGACAAAAAATTAAGCGAGGCGCGATCGTCGGAACGGTTGGACAGAGTGGAGCGCCAACCACACCCCAGCCGCATTTACATTTTGAAGTACGATCGAATTCCAAATTAGGATGGGTTGCCGAAGACCCGATCGCATTTATTCGGCGGTAATTCACTGATTCGCTACGTTTCAGACGGCTTGTGCCCCCTAAATCCCCCAAATTTGGGGGACTTTGAAGAGAGAAAGCGCTTTAGAATTCGAGAAATTTTCTTTCTCAAAGTCCCCCATTCTGGGGGACTTAGGGGGCGATCCCCGCAGCATTCACCCTTCTAAGAATTCATCGAATTCAATCAATTATGCAAGGCAAAGTTTTCCTAGTCGGTTCCGGTCCTGGCGACATCAGCAACCTCACCATGAGAGCCTACCAACTCCTCACCCAAGCCGAAGTCCTCATTTACGATGCGCTCGTCGATTCACAATTTCTCGAACTCGTCGCCGAAACCTGTCTCAAACTCAACGTCGGCAAACGAGGGGGACAACCGAGCATGAAACAACCCGAAATCGATCGCTTACTTGTCGAACACTGCCAACAAGGAAAACGAGTCGTGCGGCTCAAAAGCGGCGATCCCTTCATCTTCGGACGCACCACTTCAGAAATTCAAGCCCTCAAATCCGCAGGTTGCGCTTACGAAGTTGTCCCCGGACTTTCATCCGCCCTAGCCGCTCCCTTATTCGCGAACATTCCCCTCACCGATCCCGTCCTCAGTCGAGGATTCACAGTCGTTACAGCCCACGAACCTGATCGACTCAACTGGCAAGCCCTCGCTCAACTTGAAACGATCGTAGTTCTCATGGGAGGAAAACATCTTCCCTTAATTGTCGAACAGCTACACCATCAGGGAAAATCAGAAGAGACTCCGATCGCAATTATTCGCTGGGCGGGGCATCCAGATCAGGAAATTTGGACAAGTACGCTTTCTGAAATCTTGTCGCGGGTGAATCCTCAAACATTATCCCCTTGTGTAATCGTCATCGGAGAAGTTGTTCGACTTCGATCCTTTTTATGAAACTGCCTTTATTTGAAAAAACGATTGTGGTGACTCGTGCGGCGGGTCAGTCCAGCCAGTTTGCCTATTCACTACAAAATCAGGGTGCAAAAGTCATTGAAATGCCCACGATCGAGATTGTTGCGCCTTCAAGTTGGGAGGAGTTGGATCAAGCGATCGCAATTCTCAATGAGTTCGATTGGCTGATTCTAACTTCTACGAATGCGGTCGATTACTTTTTCGAGCGGTTAGCTTCTCAGCTTCAAGATGTGCGGGGACTGGCAGCGATTAAGATTGCGGTAGTCGGGGAAAAGACGGCTCAACGACTGAGACAGCGAGGATTGCAGCCGGATTTTATTCCACCTGAATTTGTTGCGGATGCGATGATCGTAAATTTTCCAGAATCGGTGGAAGGCAAAAAAATTCTATTTCCCAGAGTCGAAACGGGTGGGCGAGATGTCTTAGTTCGAGCGTTTAGCGATCGAGGTGCAATGGTCACCGAAGTTGCAGCATATCAATCCACTTGTCCGACGATCCCCGATGCAAAAGCGATCGCAGCACTGCAAGATCATGCCGTTCATTTAGTCACGTTCGCAAGTTCTAAAACGGTGAAACATTTTTGTGAACTGTTGGAGAAAGCGATCGGGAATGAGTGGAACAAGACTTTAGAGACCGTGAAATTTGCCTCGATCGGTCCTCAGACTTCTAAAACTTGTCGAGCATTGCTAGGACGGGTTGAAATTGAAGCAGAAGAGTTTACTTTAGATGGATTGATTCGAGCGATCGTGGCTCAGTCGAATACTCTAAAGTGATAGCAATTGCACAATTTCCTCAAAGCAAAAGTCATTGACTAACTGAGTCAGCGAAGTTACTAAGTGAACTTGATTTGTAGGAACTTGCTCAATCAGGTGCAAAAGTTGTTTTGTATTGGCTCGACTTGCCGCCTGATGTAGTTCATGTCGCCATTTAGCAGGCATGATATTCAAATCTGTTGATGTTAGAGCAGTTAATGGAGTTATTTCATTTAGCTCTGTATCCGCATATTGATAACGAACACCCAGCGATTCTGCCATTTTTTCAAAAATAATTTCAACTTGAAAGGGTTTCCGCACAAAATCATTACAGCCCATCGCGATCGCAATTTTTCGATCTTCTTCAAACACACTCCCAGTTACGGCAATGATGATCGGTAAATTTTTGCGATTGCTTGCGGCTCGAATTCGCTGTGTTGCTTCATAACCATCCATCACAGGCATCCGAATGTCCATCCAAATGAGATGAGGTTGCCAGCGCTCCCAAAGTTCAATTGCTTCTAAACCATTCACTGCTTCTTGTACTTCAAACCCAACTGAGGTGAGTAACTCTCGTAAAACCTGCCGATTTTCAGCTTTGTCTTCCACAATCAAAATCCGATAAATTGGTTGATCCGGTGCAAGATCGACAACAGTTTGACGGGAAATCGTTGTACTTTGAGGAGTTGAATTTGCGATCGACAGTTGAATCGAAAATCGGAATAAAGTCCCCATTCCAACTGTGCTACTAACCGTAATTTCGCCGCCCATTAAATTGACAAATTTTTGACTAATTGCTAGTCCTAGCCCTGTTCCTTCGTGTGCTTTCTGACCGCTTTCCGTTTGGACAAAAGGTTGAAACAATCGTGAGAGATCATCAGGAGCAATTCCCGCCCCTGTATCTTCCACCTCAAATTGTAATAAGGTATCAGAGAGTTTAGCTCTTAATGCGATCGCGCCTCGCTCTGTGAATTTCACTGCATTTCCGACTAAGTTCACTAACACTTGTCGTAACTTACTTTCATCTGTGTGAATGAATCGCGGTACATCAGGAGCAATCTGTAACAAGAGTTGCAATCCTTTCGACTGAGCTTTCATCTGGAACATTTGTTGCACCCAGTGAAGCAACTTGTGCAAATCGACATCGATCGACGTGAGTGTCACTCTCCCTGCTTCGATTTTCGACATTTCTAGAACATCGTTAATCAAGGTTAGTAAATGTTCTCCACCTCGATTGATGGTATCTAAGTATTCTTTTTGCTGAGTCGTGAGCGAGCCACCCCGTAACAGGAGTTGACTAAAGCCGAGAATCACATTCAACGGAGTCCGAAGCTCATGACTCATGTTCGAGAGAAACATACTTTTTGCTCGATTTGCGGCTTCTGCGGCTTCTACACTCCGACGCATCGCAGCTTCTACCGCTTTACGATCAGTAATGTCGCGAACAATGATTAGCACTTCATTGTTTAGGCTTGGAACAATCCGCACCTCTTCATCTCGCAGTTGAGCATCAATCACAATCTGCTGTTCATAGATTTGTAGTTCTCTTGTTTTTAGAGCTTGCTGAATGTAATTCATTCTGCGATCGGCAAGTTCAGGCGGCAGGGATTCAAACACAGTTGAACCTACAATAAGCTTTTCGATCGAACAAACTTTGAAGTGCTTGCTAGTGAGAATTTCTAAATAAGCTCCATCCCGTTGCACCCGCAGTAACAAGTCTGGAATTGCATCGATAATTGCGCGTTTTGTGGCTTCACTGTGGCGCAGGGCTTCTTCTGCTTGTCTACGATCGCTAATATCTGCGAGTACACCATCGACACAGTCTGATTCTCGATCGAATCGAGCAGAAAACAATCCCCAAAATGTAGAGCCATCTTGTCTCCGAAATTGTGTTTCAAAGTTCCGCAGTTCACCGCTCTGAACTAACCGTTGTCGGGCAGTGTCGCGGTCTTCAGGATGTAAATAGAAATCAGTCGTGCGTTTTTGTCCAATCACAGTCGTTGAAGTGTAGCCTGTCATTGCAATAAACTGCTGATTTGCATCCAGAATCATACTGTCCGTCATGCGAACCCGGAAGATGCCAATCTGTGAGTTTTCAAACAGATTCCGAAACTTTCGCTCACTGCTTTCCAGTGCGCTCACGGCTGAGTGTCGGTTTTGTTCGTAAGCTTCGAGATCTGCCAGCATTGTATTAATTCCGACAGATAGCTTTGAGAGTTCGTCTTGTCCAAGCTCCGAAACTCGGCTAGATAGATTGTCGCGACTAATCGCATTGACTTCACTACTCAGTTTTGCTAACCGAGAGAGAACTAAGCGCTCTAGTAGCAATAAAGTCACAATGCAAAAGATCACACCCGTTCCTAACATTGATCCCGCAAGAAATCTTAGTGTTGTTTGTCCTTGCTGAAAAATGGTTCGATCGCTATCCGTTCGCAGTACGATCGCGGGTTTTCCATAAATATCTTGAAACAGTGCATAGCCTACGATCGTATTAGAATTCAAAGCTTGCATTCCGATTGCGGGATAGTCCGTCTTTTCATTCCTACGCCAAGCTTCTAAATGCGCGGGAAGTTGTGCGGTTGTGATCGGTTCAATATCCAGCTTTAAACGAGTAATGTTTGCTAATCGATCGACTTCACTTTGATCGAGATAGCGTCCGACGACTAAAGTTCCTTGAACAGGACCTTTCCCATCGCTCGTGAGAATCGGTCTCGAAATGATCATCATGTTGCCTTCTGGTAAGGAAATGATGCCTGAAATCGTATGTGTGAGATGTGGATGCTGTAAGAGTCGATCGTTCGGAACAAGATGGCGCTGTAATTCAGGCGGAATCGGTGTTTTCTGCTGAATTTTTAGATCAAAGCCTGTTCCAAACGTGATTTGTCCCGCAGGCTGAATGAACGCAATCAAATTAATCTGATTCGTAGCAAGTTGACCTTCAATTAAGTTGGACTGAATGAACCTGGGATCACCATTCTGCACAAACGCATAAGCATCATCCCAAATTGCCCAATCCGAGAAATTGCGATTGAACTGCTCCAGGGATTGATTCACGACACTGATTACGCCGTTTAACTGTTTGCGTGTGTCTTGTTCTTCGGCTTGCTGGACATTCTTTAGGAGTAAAGTCGAAGCGATCGTATACAGCACCGCATTCAGAGCGACCACTGCAATACCAATCGTCAATAATGTTCGCTGGCGCAGAGTCATAAGCTAGCTTGAAACTTTTTACCAATGGTATAATTTTCGAGCAACGCTCCACAAGTTTCAATTGTTAATGTAGCAATCCGGTTTGAGTTGTGAAATTCGGGAACGCCCCCAAACCCCCAATTCTGGGGGCTAAGAGTCTTGTCCCCCCAAACTTGGGGGTTAGGGGGCACGACTAATCTTGCATTTCACGATTGATTTAGGATTGCTATAGATTGTTCGCTTTGCTAAAAGTCAACAAACGTACTCTACATTTAAGACCCCGAAGTATGATTCAATGGATATTCCTTCCTCTAAAGGCAATGTTTTAATTGTTGATGATACACCTGATAATTTACGGTTATTGTCCGCGATGTTAACCGAGCAGGTTTATGATGTTCGCAGTGTTAAAAGTGGTTCTGCTGCACTGATGGTCGTACAAGCGGAGCCACCAGATCTAATTCTGTTGGATATCAATATGCCCGGAATGAACGGCTATGAAGTCTGTCAAAACCTAAAGGCTGATCCGAACACTGCGGCAATTCCAATCATTTTTATTAGTGCCCTTAACGAAGTCTTTGACAAAGTAAAAGCGTTCTCGATCGGGGGAATTGATTACATTTGCAAACCCTTTCAAATCGAGGAAGTCCGGGTGCGAGTTGAGACGCAAATCAATCTTTATCACCTGCGCCAGCAACTTGAGGATCGCAATCAGCAACTTGAGCAAACCGAAGCAGAATTACGTCGATCGCTGAAACAAGAACAAGCCCTAAATCAACGCATCGAAGAACTGGCAACGATCGCAGAACGACATCGAATTGCTCGCGATATCCATGATTCTCTGGGTCATGCTTTAGTTGCTCTAAATGTCCAGATGGAGACCACTTTAGATCTGTGGGAGGAAGCACCCGATGAGGCGCATACCCTGATTCAAGAAGCGAAAGAATTGGGATCTCAGGCGCTTCGATCGGTACGAGAATCTGTTGCCGAAATTCGGTCTGATCCCTTACAAGGTCGATCGCTGATTGAAATGTTATCTCAACTGGTTGAAAACTTCGATCGTACTACCGGAATCCAAGCTCAGTGCGATATCAATGTTCCATCTACCCTATCTCAAGCCATTAGCACAGCAATTTATCGAGTGGTGCAAGAAGGACTCACGAACATTTGCAAACATGCAGATGCAACTGAAGTTCAGCTTTGTCTTAGACCGACACAGGAGGGATTAATCGTCTTGCTTCGAGACAATGGCAAAGGATTTCAAATTGATGCGAATCGGAGTGGATTTGGACTCCAAGGAATGCAAGAGCGAATTACAGCGCTAGGAGGACATCTGCAACTTGAGAGCCAACCCAATCTAGGCTGTCAGATTACGATTCTTTTTTCTGAGGTTGGAAGGTCAGGTGCAGCATGATCCAAATCTTAATTGTCGAAGATCAAGAAATTGTCCGGCGCGGACTGAGAACAATGCTACAACGCAAGCCAGATTTTCAAGTCGTTGGAGAAGCCGCAAATGGACAAGATGCGATCGCACTTGTCTCCACGTTATATGGCAGCGATCAGCAACCCGATGTAATTCTCATGGACATCCAAATGCCCGTAATGGATGGTGTCGCAGCCACTCAGCACATTTGCCAGCATTTTCCAGAAATTAAAGTATTGGTACTCACAACATTTGATGATGCCCCGTACATTACGGAAGCAATGCGTTGTGGTGCAAAAGGCTACGTTCTGAAAGATACACCTTCAAAGGAACTTGCAGAAATTGTTCGATCGATCGATCGCGGCTATACCCAATTTAGTCCCGGCATTCTAGAAAAAATGATGACCGTGATGCAGCCGAAAACAGAGTTAATTGCTGCAAAACCGACGCTTCCCACTTCAGAGCTACCTCCCGGATTTACAGAGCTAACCAGCCGAGAGCGAGAAGTTCTATGTTTAATTGCAGCAGGAAAGAGCAATCGAGAAATTGCGGAGCAACTTTGTGTGACGGAAGGAACTGCACGCAATCATATTTCTCATATTCTCAGTCGGTTGAATTTACGCGATCGAACTCAAGCCGCGATCGTTGCAAATGCTTTCCTAGCCTGGTTAGAGAATCCTGATACTCTCAGCTAAGTTTTAACCACAATGACAAATGTAATGATCTACTGCAAACAGGCTCTGATCATTGTCATCGCTGAAAGAAATGACATTTAGTGGATGTGCCAACGAGGACATTCAAGATACTTTAAGGTCATCGAAGCACACAACGCTTTCAAATCTTCACCGGAAGTTTTCAGCTATGTTCGAGGTAGAGAATGCTCACTCTAACTCGCTCTGACCTCCCTGGAAA
>JADEXW010000603.1 GCA_015206935.1 Pseudanabaenaceae cyanobacterium LEGE 13415
GATTTCTTGTTTTGCTCTACTACTCTGTGTGGTCGGCTTGACTGGATGTAGCTTGCCGCGTGTGACTGCTGAAGATCGATTGTTTCTGCCACTGTCGATCGAGTTTCTGGGTAGCTACACTCTCACCGATAAAGAGTTCAAAAATACAACGGTTGGGGGACTCTCTGGGATCACATACGATCGTAAACGAGATCTCTACTACGCAATTTCGGACGATCGCAGCGATCGAGATCCTGCCCGGTTTTATACTCTGAAATTGCAGATTGATCAGAACGCGCTTAAATCGGTTGAAGTTCAAAATGTCACGACATTGGTTGATGAGAATGGGCAACCGTTTGCGAAAGGCACGATCGATCCAGAAGGAATTGCGCTATCTCCGCTGAACTCGGTGTTTATTTCGAGTGAAGGTGATGTCAAAGATGAAGTTGCACCCTTTATCGGAGAGTTTGATCTGCAAACGGGGAAATTGAAGCGGAAGTTGACGATTCCAGAAACGTATTTACCAGATGCGAAGATGATTGGGCAAACTCGTGGAGTGCAAGACAATCGAGCATTTGAATCATTGACACTGAACGCGGGAGCTTCGACGGCTCCACCTGCTGAACCGTTTCGATTGTTTACTGTGGTTGAGTCGCCGTTAGTGCAAGATTTGGAATTGCCGAATACTAAGGAAAGCTTGCTGAATCGATTGTTGCATTATCAGATTTGGGATAGTCGATCGACAATTATTTCTGAACATGCTTATCCGCTCGATCCGAAACCGACGGGCGCGATCGATCATGGATTGAGTGAGTTTTTATCGATCGATCAAGGCGGACATTTTCTGAGCTTAGAGCGATCGTTTGGGTTAACTGGATTTCGGATTAAGCTTTTTCAAGTCACAACCGGAACTGCAAGTGATATTTCCACATTTGGAACATTGCGCAATGCTCAGATGAAACCCGCTGCAAAAGAACTATTACTGGATTTGAATCAGTTGGGAACTCGGTTGGATAACTTGGAAGGAATGACGATCGGGGCAAGATTTCCAGATGGATCGCATAGCTTAGTGATGGTGAGCGATGATAATTTTGCCAAGCTGGGACAGATTACTCAAGTGTTGCTGTTCAAGCTTAAAGGACTAAAAGGCTGATTTATTCACACCCGCAACACCGTACAATAAATTCCAGATTTCGATGAAGCAGACCATGACACATTCTACCGATATTGCAACTTTGGCGCGTTGGATGGCGGCGGATTTTAGTAATCAACTACAAGCATTTGAAAATCCACCGATGTATGCTCACATTCGCGTGTGTATGCGTCCATTACCTAAAGAAATGCTCGGTGGAATTGGCTTCTTTATCGAGCAAGCGTATGACTATATGTTGAATGATCCGTATCGGTTGCGGGTGTTGAAATTGATTCAGAATCGCGATCGAATCGAAATCGAAAACTATCAAGTGCGCGATGAGAAGAAGTTTTACGGTGCATCTCGTGATTTGAATCGATTAAAGGAACTGAAGGCGGATCAGTTAGAAAAGCTTCCCGGATGCAACATGATTGTTGAATGGACGGGGAATAGCTTTAAGGGACAAGTTGAGCCTGGAAAGGCTTGTATGATTACGCGCAAAGGGAAAGAAACCTATTTAGATAGTGAATTTGAGATTGATGGGGAACGGTTTACGAGTCTCGATCGAGGACGCGATCCAGAAACCGATGACCAAGTTTGGGGATCAGTTGCAGGACCGTTTGAGTTTGTGCGATGGGCGAGCTTTGCGGATGAAGTGCAAGCTTAAGTAACTTTCAATACACGGTAGAACAATCAAACTTAAGCCATTAGATAGATATTGGCGCGAATCGGAAGATTACAATGAAGAATTCGCGCAATGTCGTTGCGAATTGCGATCTTCTGAGTGCCGAAACCTGGTAGATTTGGCAAAGTATCCGCAGAAAAGATTGAGCAAGCATGAAAGTCCTAGTTATTGGTGGTGATGGCTATTGTGGTTGGGCAACCGCGCTCTACTTGTCCAATCGGGGTCATGAGGTTGGCATTTTAGACAGCTTGGTGCGGCGGCATTGGGATAATGAATTGTGTATCGACACATTGACCCCGATCGCGCCCATTAAACAACGGCTGCAACGCTGGAAAGACCTCACAGGCAAACAGATTGATCTTTTTATCGGCGACATCACGAATTACGAATTTCTGAATCAATCAATGGAGCAGTTTCAACCGGATGCGATCGTGCATTTCGGGGAACAGCGATCGGCTCCTTTTTCAATGATCGATCGTGAACACGCGGTTCTCACCCAGGTCAATAACGTCGTAGGAACGCTCAATCTTCTCTACATCATGAAAGAGAAGTTCCCCGATTGTCACTTGGTCAAGCTCGGTACGATGGGTGAATATGGAACACCGAACATCGATATCGAAGAAGGCTACATTACGATCGAACATAACGGACGCAAAGACACGCTGCCTTATCCGAAACAACCGGGTAGCATGTATCACCTCAGCAAAGTGCATGATTCGCACAATATTCATTTTGCTTGTCGGATTTGGGGCTTGCGTGCAACTGATTTGAATCAAGGGATCGTTTACGGCGTTCTGACCGAAGAAACGGGAATGGACGAAATGCTGATCAACCGTCTCGATTATGATGGCGTGTTCGGAACGGCGTTGAATCGATTCTGTATTCAAGCTGCGATCGGACATCCGTTGACGGTTTACGGTAAAGGCGGACAAACGCGCGGATTCTTGGACATTCGGGACACGGTGCGCTGTGTGGAATTGGCGCTTGAAACTCCTGCCGCTCCAGGTGAATTCCGGGTGTTTAACCAATTTACTGAACTATTCGGAGTGGGCGAAATTGCGAATCTAGTTCAGAAAGCTGGTGGTGCAATGGGCTTGAAAGTTGAAGTGCAAAACTTTGACAACCCACGCATTGAAAAAGAAGAACACTACTTCAATGCGAAGAACACCAATCTATTAGATTTGGGACTGCAACCGCACTATCTATCCGATTCACTGCTTGATTCATTGCTGAACTTTGCAATTAAGTACAAAGATCGCGTAGACAATGATGAAATTCTGCCGAAAGTGACCTGGAAACGGTAATTGAACTTGAAAAGCGATGGTTTTCGGATCATCGCTTTTTTTGCGATCGACACTCTGCACAGACATTTATGCGAATTGCTTTATTTACAGAAACGTTTCTACCCAAAGTTGATGGCATTGTTACTCGGTTAAAACATACAGTCGATCATCTTCAAAGACAGGGAAATGAAGTCTTGATCTTCTCACCAGACGGCGGTTTGACTGAGTACAAAGGTGCAAAAATCTACGGTGTTTCAGGGTTTCCGCTGCCGTTGTATCCAGAATTAAAACTAGCATTACCGAGACCTGCAATCGGGGATCAACTCTCCCGTTTTAAACCAGATCTCATTCACATTGTGAATCCTGCTGTTTTAGGATTAGCAGGACTGTTTTATAGTAAGTTCTACAACATTCCATTAATCGCTTCGTATCACACGCACTTACCCGAATATCTTCAGCACTATGGATTAGGT
>JADEXW010000604.1 GCA_015206935.1 Pseudanabaenaceae cyanobacterium LEGE 13415
AGCCTGTACCGCGTGGAACTGAAGGAGCGGTCAGTTTAGAAGGCACGATCGCAGGAATTGTCGGATCGATCGCGATCGCAATCGTCGGTTGGTTGCTGGGATTAATTAGCCCAATCGGAATTGGCATTTGTGCGATCGCGGCTTTTGTGGCAACCACGATCGAGAGTTTGATCGGAGCCACGATCGAAGATAAAGTCCCATTTCTGACTCACGATGTGGTGAATATCTTGAATACTTTGATTGGCGCGATCGTGGCAATTGCGATCGGACTCGTGCTTTAGAATAAGAACAACCTTTCTAGAGGGTTTATCATGCAGCCGAACTTGAGATTTCCGGACGTAAATCAGAAGCTTCCGACCATGTATGATTTGCCGAGTGAAGATCCAAGGGAGTCTGGTTTGCCTGACGAATTTCATGACATTCAACCGCAATTACTCAGTCAAACGCTCCGACTGGCGGATTATGACAGCGATCGCATTTTCACAGGAACAGATATCAACCTTTACTACGCTCCGAATCATCCTCGCTGGCACAAACGCCCAGATTGGTTTCTCGTAGTTGATGTGCCCAGATTGTACGCGCAAGAAGATCTTAGATTGAGCTACGTCGTTTGGGATGAAGGTCGATCGCCGAGTGTCGTTGTTGAATTGCTCTCACCAGGGCGAGAATTTGAAGACTTGGGCGCGTTTACGGATGAACTCATCGAAGAAGACATCCCGCACGATTTACCGCCATATACGATCGAAGATGATGAAACGGGCATCAAACCGCCACACAAATTACAGGTATACGGCGAAATTCTTCAAGTTCCTTACTATTTCGTGTTCAGTCGGTATAGCAATCGCCTGCGGTTTTTCCAACTGAATGAAGGGCGCTATCAGGAACAGCGAGTCGATCGAGAAAATCCGCGAGTCTGGCTCCCGTTACTTGGAATTGGTCTAGGCGTGTGGTACGGCGAATTCGAGGGTGTCACTCGGAATTGGATACGTTGGTACGATGCCGATGGTAATTGGTTTCCAGCTTATACAGAACGGATTGAACAAGAGCGACGAGCGCGGGAACAGGCGGAATCTCAGTTAAGACAGGTTGTCGTGAATTTATTGCGATCGGGAATGTCGATCGCTCAAGTTGCCCAAGTGACCGGACTATCCGAAGCACAAATTCGTCAAGCGAGTTCCACAATGACAGGGGTATGATCGCTCGGCTGTTCAAGTTCGCGAGGAACGCGATCGATGACACAAGAAACCGCCCGTTCATACAAATCCGGTGTCAGATAGTGATGATCAATTCGCCAACCTGCATTCCGACGGAAACCCATCGATCGATAATCCCACCAGCTATAGTGTCCGCCTTCGGTGGTAAATTTCCGAAACGCATCGGACAAGCCGAGTTCCAAAACATGCCGCAAGGCTTCACGTTCTACATCGGTTGCCATGACTTGCTTTTCACGTCCTTTTGAATTGTGAATATCGATATCTTCAAGGGCAATATTAAAGTCACCACAAACGAGAAGAGATGGAGATTGCTGAAGTAATACTTGGAGATATTCCCGTAAAACTTTTAGCCAACGCAATTTATATTCGTATTTCTCACTTCCAACAGCAGAACCGTTTGGAACATAAAGATCCACAATCCGAACACCATCGAGAACAGTACTGATCACACGCTTTTGATCATCTAAATCACCCAAAATCTCAGCCGGGAGAATTGCGCCGAAACCCATATCGACTGTTTCTAAGGGCGATCGACTAATTAACGCAACCCCGTTGTAGCTCTTTTGTCCGAACGCATAAGCGTGATAGCCAATTTCTGCGATCGCATCATGCGGAAACAATTCATCGACAACTTTTGTTTCTTGCACACATAAAAGATCGATCGGATTATTTTTCAGCCAATCTGTGACATGAGAAAGGCGTGTCCGAATCGAGTTTACATTCCAAGTTGCAATCTTCATGAGTCGATGAGAAATCAAACGGATTCCATCATCGCATTAAATCAAAGCTCTTAACGCCGTTTCCACTTCTCGCGCGGACTGATAGCGATCGTTCGGATTCGGTTCAGTTAATTGATATAAAACCGCGACTAGTTCAGGCAGTAATCCCGGAATCAAATCGGGACTGAAGCGATAATCCTGCCGCCATTGACGATAGAACCGATGCGGGTGTTGAGCAGAAATTAAAAAGGCGAGCGTCGTCCCGATCGCATAAAGATCAGATAAATACGTCGCCTGTCCATGCTTCTGTTCGGGAGCAAGATAAGCAGCGGATTCTTCATCCAGATTGAGTCCCCGCACACTCCCAAAATCGACTAGCGCTAACTGATAGGAAGAAGTCGAATGAGCGCGAACAATTAGATTTTGAGGACGGATATCCTGATGCAGCATAGGTGGCGACTGAGAATGCAGATAATCGAGAATCTCACACACCTCGATCATCCACGCGATCGCTTGTTTGAGATCCACTTTTCCGCGATCAAGAATGTATCGATCGAATGTTTGACCTTCAATCATTTCAGTGACGAGAAAGGGCTGCCCGTCCAGTCGAAAAAAATCCCGCCATCGAGGAAGTCCAGGATGATTCACCTGCTTCAGCATCTTCGCCTGACGCTCAAAGAGAGACATTGCCTGCGGATGATTGATCCAAGTCGGATTCAGCGTTTTGAGCAGAACCGTTTCACCCGATCGTTGACCTAAATAAGTAATGCCGACTTTGCCTTGACTCAGAAGCTCGATCGACTGGTAGTTTCCAATCACCGAATCGTCTTGCTTCCGAGTCCATTCTGCGCTGGGCTGACCGAATGACGAATCAGTATCCATCGTAGTTTTGGGATCTGTTGCCACCGTTTGCATTTTCAGCAATGGCTGAGTTCGATCGTCATCAGAAGATGAGAGGTTGAGTGCAGGAACGCGCACCGATTCAAGCGAGCGCTTTACACGAACCGAATCAGGACGACCGAGATGAATCTGGAGATTTGGGCCCGATCGTGCTAATCGGAAAATCATGCCATCGCGTACAGGCAATTGAGAAATTCGCTTACCTTCAAAGTACGTCCCATTTGCGCCAAGGCTGACCAATTCCCAAGACGAATTCACCCGCCGAAGTTCGGCATGATAGCGAGAAACGACAGCGCTATATAGCACGACTTGATTATCCGTCGATCGACCGACGCGAACGACAGTCGATTCATCAAACGTCCAGTGCTGGACGGGCGTTAGCTGGACTGGATGGAGGAGAGTTAGAGTAATCACATTCACGCCACAGAAGCTTGGACGAAACAGAACAGAGAAATGACATCGCTTTCAGGAATTAAATACGGATGAAATCTGAGAAAAAGATGTAATCAATGTAACTCAGAGCTTCAAAACTGATGCAGAAATTATTCGGAAGCGAACGATCGATCTGGTCTCAAAATTCCCAGATTTTCCCTGCTTTCTAACGCCTGCGCTCCATCTTTGCCGCGACCCCCTATACTGTACATTTGGGATTCGAGCAGAAATAGAGGGAGAAAGGCAAATGGCATCGATTCGCGAGTTGCATGATCAACTCATC
>JADEXW010000605.1 GCA_015206935.1 Pseudanabaenaceae cyanobacterium LEGE 13415
GTTTAGGAGTGCATGAAGCGCTTTGTTGTGGAATTCCAGCGATCGTGGCTCAAACGGCGGGTGTTGCGGAACGATATCCCGCAGCTCTCAGCCGTTTATTGCTCTCTGATGCAAGTCATGTCGCTGAATTGATTAATGCACTGTATCATTGGCAAAGTCACCAACAACAGTATGAACATCTGATGCGAACTCAAGTTTCGCCTGTGTTGCGAAGTAGAACCTGGGATCAGATGGCACAGCAAATTTTAAATGCGATCGCAACAACAACAGATACAAAGCCTGTATTAGTTTAATTGGGGTTCTGTATGACTTTAAAACACTATGATTATTGTCCCGCTTGTCAGAGCGATCGACTTACACGAATCGAATCTGTTCCAACGATTCGCATTGCTGAAGCTTGGTCGAAAGTATCTGCTCAGGCGGGAACGGCTCTATCTCATGAGATTGAAGCCAAAAATATTCCTGACTGTACTCAGGTTTTTAAGTGCGATCGCTGTCAGCTTGAGTTTGCAAATCCCATGTATTCTGCTTTGTCAGATTGGTATGGTGAAGTTGAGCGCTATGGAGTTCGCTGGGAATTTCAGCAATGTTTAGCGGATTTTGATACAGCTTCTAATATTCTTGAAATTGGCTGTGGTGAAGGATACTTTCTAGAGCTTGTAACTCAGGCAGGCTATCAAGCGTTGGGTTTAGACTTTAATACAACAGCAATCCAAGTTGCTCAGGCGAGAGGTTTGAATGCACAGTGTTGGGATTTAAAGGCTTTGAAAGAACATCGATCGCAGCAAAAGTTCGATCGTGTTGCTTTCTTTCACGTTCTAGAACACATCGAAGATTTAGATAGCTTTTTCGCTGATCTCACCTTGTTAACAACGGAAGGTGCATCGCTGCATTTTTCTTGTCCAAACACTCGACGCTATTCTACTCATTTGGTTGAGGGAAATCGATTAGCCGATCGTGATTTTTGGGACTATCCACCGCATCATCAAACTCGTTGGGTTCCAAGCGCGATCGAGAAACTGCTCGATCGACTCGGTTGGAAGCTTGTGAAAGTGCTAGACGAGCCGTTTAACTGGATCGGAGTTTCCAGCTACCTCGCAGCATTAAATCTAGAGAAAAAAGGGCGATCGCTGGCTGATCTATCTCCACTTCAACGCAAAGCGACGATTCTCGCTCACATGGCTCAAACGTTAATTCCATCAAAGCACTATTCTGGCGGTAGTTTGTATTGTATGGCAGTTCGCGCTTAAGACTAGGGGAAATGACAATGAGAAAGACCGTTGCTTGTTCTGCGCCCTATGATTCTGGTGGTCTTGGTCAGCATTTTTCATTCATTGTTGAAGAAGCTCGATCGCGAAACCATCTCACCGAATATTACACCCCCTGCCCGAAGCTTGAGGATTCTTGTGGGCGATTGGTGCAAATTTCGCCGCGAAAACAGCTCTTGATGCAGCATTCTCCGATTCGATATAGTCCAGGATGGCTCAATTATTTTGCCAATGATTGGTTCGATCGTGCGGTTGCTGCTGTGCTTTCTCCGGGTGATGAATTTGAGACGGGATGTGCTGGACAAGCGTTTCACTCATTCAAACGCGCTCGTAAGTTAGGTTACAACCTTCTTTCACTCCAAGCGGATAACAGTCATATCAACAATGTTGCAACTCAGCATTTGAAGGCAATTCGAGCGTTTGGGATTGAGCCGAGTTGGTTGAATGAAGCGCAACGCTGTAAGACACTCCAAGCTTATGAAATGGCTGACATCATTCATGTCGCATCGGACTATACATATCATTCATTTCTAAAAGCAGGCATTCCCGCATCGAAGTTAAGGAAACGCCAATTTACAGTTCATCCTCGATTTGTGCGATCGCGAAATCAAGCGGATGATGGTGTGTTCCGAGTGGTCTATACCGGAACATTAACAGTGATGAAAGGAATTCCGATTTTGCTCGAAGCGTTTTCCCGACTGCGAAATCCGAAGAGTGAGCTAATTTTAGTCGGCGGCTCGACAACGCGAGGAATGCGGAAATATCTTGAAGCTTGGAAACAGAGGGATTCCCGCATTCGGATTGCTCCGGGTGATCCGCTGCCTCATCTACAATCTGCAAGTGTTTATGTTCATCCGTCTTACGAGGATGGATTTGCTTATGCACCGATGGAGGCTCTAGCCTGTGGTGTGCCTGTGATTGTCACTCAAGATACAGGCATGAAAGAACACATTCAAGAGGGCATCAATGGTTATGTGATTCCAACTGGGGATTGGGAAGCATTGTTGGAGCAGTTACGTCAGTTAGCGCGATCGCCTTTATCTGTCTGATGCTATTTTGAGGGAAGTTTTACGATGATCATCGGACATTACACGCCGCATCTTACAGCACATGGAGGCGCAGAGCGCTATCTAGAGCGGATTGCGATCGCTCAAAGAGAAATGGGTCATACAGTTTACTACTTCTCTAAGTATGACGACATTGCTAGCCTGCATGAAATTCCAGTCCTCTCTGTAACAACAGATGCTGAGATTTATACGAAAGCGCTGCAACTGAACATCGATCTGCTTCATCTTCATGGCGAAGTCAGCTTGCTTCCGCCTTCAAATTTAGTAGCAATCAGAACAGTACAAGGACATCAGCCGTATTGTCCGAGTGGCAGTAAGTTTCTAGCGCGATCGACTTGTCCTTGCGATCGTACTTTTAGTGTTACAGGTTGTCTCTGGGGGCATTTTGTCGATCGATGTGGCAGTATTCGACCTCATCGCTTGATCCAGGGATTTGAATCGACTCGCAATGAGCAAAAAGTTCTATCCAAAGTGCCAACGCTGGCGAATAGTTCTTTTGTCAGAGAAAGGATGATTGCTTCTGGATACTCTGAACAATTGGTTCAAACTCTCTATCTTGCTGTTCCTGATGTGGTTGATACGACTCCACCCCCTCAAGATGACCTTCCCAGGTTTTTGTTTCTAGGACGATTGACCGCTGCGAAAGGAGTGACTTGGCTGCTCAAAGCCGTGAAGCATGTTAAAACTCCAATTCATCTCGATATTGCAGGAGATGGACAACAAGGGGAGCAGCTACAACTATTGGTACAACACCTAGAAATTCAAGATCGCGTTACTTTTCATGGCTGGGTTAACACTGAAACAGTTTATCAGCTTATTCAAAGTTCTAGGGCGCTGATTTTCCCCTCCCTTTGGCATGAACCTGCTGGAATGGTCGCTTATGAAGCATTGATCAATGCACGAGCTGCGATCGCATCGCGAGTGGGTGGAATTCCTGAAGGGATCATAGACGGTGCAAATGGATTGCTAGTGGAGCCAAATGATGTCTCTGGATTAGCGCATCAGATCGATCGTTTAGCAACCGATTGGATGCTAGCAAAACAATACGGTGAAGCGGGTCGTCGTTTCGCAGTTGAAGCATTTGGCATCGAACATCACATGAAACGATTGATGCAAATTTATCAGCAGCAACTTGCAAACCGCACTGTTCTTCCTGTCTCTTATACACAGCTCCGAGCCCACGAGAGGGCGCGTCATCTCGTATGCCGTC
>JADEXW010000606.1 GCA_015206935.1 Pseudanabaenaceae cyanobacterium LEGE 13415
ACAGTAGATTGTTAAGGCAGGGATCAAACGATTTTCCCTGCTTTAGTAAATTCTCGTTTAATCGCTTGAAGAATGTCGTCTGGCTCAATTCTTGTCGTATCTCGTTGGAGTGCTTGCAGACAGCAGTGCTGTACGATGTTCATGATGTCCGCTCCGCTTAACTCATAGTCTGATGCAAGCTGATTGAGATTGACCGATCGAGATAGCTTGACCTGAGCGGGAAATGCTTTTTGCCAGAGCTGCGATCGCTCTTTTGGAGTCGGCATTGGAAAATGAACGATCGATTGAAATCGGCGAATGAAGGCATCGTCAATGTTGCTCTTCATGTTGGAAGATAAAATCACCAATCCATCATAGTTTTCAATCCGTTGTAATAAGTAACTGACTTCTTGGTTGGCGTATTTATCGTGAGCATCGCGAACATTGGTGCGTTTACCAAACAGTGCATCAGCTTCATCAAAGAACAAAATCCAATTCTTGCTTTCAGCACGTGCAAAGAGATTCGATAAGTTTTTCTCTGTTTCTCCAATGAACTTTGATACCACCATTGAGAGATCGACTTTGTAAACGTCTTTGTTCGTGTACTTCCCTAAAAGACTAGCAGTCAGCGTTTTACCTGTGCCAGGAAGACCATTAAAGAGCGCTCGATATCCTAGCTTAAGCTGCTTTTTCATGCCCCACTCCTGGAGAAGGGTTGAACCATAAATTGTCCAGCTTTGCAGGTCTTGAATTTGCTGTAAGGTCTGAGCATTGAGAACCAGATCTTGCCATTCCATTTCAGTTGTAATTCGTTGAGCAGGAAAGTCCATGCTGAAATGAGGTGGAGAAAAATGACCTTGAGTGAAGAGATCAATGTAATCCTGATCCAGGATCAGTTTGCCGCTCATCAAGGGTTCGCCCTTGTCCGGGGAATCTAGGTAAAGGATGCGTTCACGTGCAAAGGGGTGTTCCTCGCGAAAGACTTGTTGTAATCGTAAGCGATCGACAATCTGGTTCCCGCCCAGGATAAATAATACGGTTTCACCTGTGGGTAGAAATCCTCTGTGAGACTTTCCCCGCCAACCTCCAATTTGCGGATAGTCCCCTGCTTGAGGCAATTGGGCGGTGATCCATTGATCAAAAAAATCAGGTTGCAAGTGGGGAGCGAGTGCCATCAATAAAGTGAGTTGCTCGACAAGATTGAATTGATAGGTCTGAATCAACTGAGATAAGGGCGTTTCTACCATTAGCCACTCCTCTGGTGGCATAGGCATGGGTGCTTTCTGCTCGAAATCATTGAAGAATGACATGCGCCAGTGAATGACCTGTGATAGATAGTTGAGCGCAGTTTGTAAAGACTGAACAATCGAGGAGTGAAGCATAGGACTGTAGGTTCTTAACTTATATATCAAACTGAGTGATAACAAGAGAATTTCAGATTAAATGAACGAAGAAGGACTGCTCGATTTGGTGATTCTAATCTTGAATATAGAGGATGACTTCAGTTATGCAAGAAACAATCGAAAAGCAGAGCCAGAAAGCTTTCAACGACTATCCCATTTTGTACAAAGGTGATGATTCTAAGCTCATCCAATACAACCCGATCGAGGAAGTGAATCAGATCCTTTCGCTGCTCTCAGAGCCAGATACTTCAACAACTTACCAAAAAGCGGCAGAGAAAACATGGTTGCTCTTGAAAAAAGCGATCGTGCTTTTCCTGTTTATTGGGTGTTTCATTGTTGCACTCCCGATTTGGGTTTCGGGTGTTGGCTTCCAATATGGATTCCGGTTTCGCAAGTGGCTAGATACGGAGCAACCTTCGATCGAACAAATTGTGAATCGGCTGTTGGAATTCATTGCAGCACCCTTCAAGGCTGCTTATGCCTGGGCAAGCTGGTTTGTTAAGCAGTATCTAAACTGGGGGGTTCAGTTTGATTCTGTCCCTCAAACCCCTCCTGCACCCTCTAGCGAGTCAGAGACTAAGTAAAGCTATCCCATTGCTCCTAATTTCCGGGAGTAATGGATTGAAGTACTCCCCGCGATGAATCGACCCACTGTGTATACACATTCTCTTTCTCACTGCGTTTCGGTCGTCTTCAGCCCCCTAAATCCCCCAAGTTTGGGGGACTTTGAAGCTGGAGTCTTGGCTCTTAGTCCCCCAAACTTGGGGGATTTAGGGGGCGCGATCCGCCCCAACCGCAGCGAAAAGACTGATGTATACACGGTAGGCTCTGTTTGAGTGCGTAAAGAATCGCGGCTTGTTCAGCAATATCGCCTCTGAGTTTCGTATCCACTCGCTCGTTTTGGGTTTAAAAGATTAAAGTGACAGACCCTGAAAGAACCTGTCACTTTAAGTTTGGTGGCGGGGCATGGATTTGAACCATGGACCTTCGGGTTATGCTTACCACTACAGTTTTCACTGCCTGAATCACTCAGTTTGTGGTCTGGACTGTCCCTTCACCCTCAGCTTTCCTGTTAGGGTGCTTGCCTAACCAGTCTCTACACCTTCCTCTTTCGAGGCTTGGTTCGGGATTACCGCGCTATTGGCTTCCCCGACTTAGACAAGTAATCACATATTAGTTTCCCAACATGCCGCCCATCTAGAAAATCAGCTTATAAGCGTCTAACTGATTTTCGATCCGAGCCCGACGAGCTACCAGACTGCTCTACCCCGCGTCGTTTGTTTCCAACTCGTCTAGTATAACCATAAGTTCCCAAAAGTTGCAATACCCAATTTAAAACGAGAAGATGGAGAGGTTCTTTTTTCGATCTGCACTTATGGCGACTTGGCGCTGTGTTAAATATTGTGGGGCTTGCTGCAACCTCGATCCGAGCGATCGACCCGATTTAGAAGAGTATCTCAACCCTGAAGAACTCCATTTGTATCTCAGCATGGTGGGTGAGGATGGCTGGTGCGTCAATTTCAACAAGATGACGCGCGAATGCAGTATTTATGAAACTCGTCCTCAGTTCTGTCGCGTGAATCCTGAGACGTTTGAAGAGATGTTTGGCGTGGAACCGGACGAATTGAACGATTTCGCGATCGACTGTTGCCGTGAACAAATCGAAGCAGTATACGGCGATCGCAGTCTGGAACTCTTAAAATTCGAGCGGGAAATCGGTGTCTAGCAAAAATCACAAATTCCGGGTATAGTGCTAGATAATGAAAAGAAAATGAAAACAAGTTCATGTCTTCCACCAACCTACCCGTCACTGAAACTCAGGAAGTGCTAATTCTCGAACAGACCCAGCCTGCGAAAGCAAAATCGACCTTTCTCAGCGTGTTTGGCTCGACGTTTATCACTATTTTTCTGGCTGAACTTGGAGACAAAACCCAGATTGCGACTTTGTTAATGAGTGCCCAGTCTCATGCGCCTTGGATTGTGTTTGCAGGAGCGGCTTCTGCACTAGTGGCAACGAGTTTAGTGGGCGTGCTGGTTGGACGGTGGTTGTGTCAGAACGTTTCGCCCAAGACCTTGGAGAAGGCAACAGGCGGAATTTTGCTGCTGGTGTCAGTTCTGTTAATTATTGACGTAGTGGGGATGTAAAGCATGGACTGGCA
>JADEXW010000607.1 GCA_015206935.1 Pseudanabaenaceae cyanobacterium LEGE 13415
GCAGCTTTCTTCTCGCTTCCGCTGAGTATCGATTCCCGATCTACAGCATTGTAGGGGGAGCGGTATTTGCTGATTTTGGCTCAGATTTGGGATCGGGGAACGCTGTTCTCGGTTCGCCAGGGCCCGTTCGAGGTTTACCTGGTTCGGGATTTGGGTTCGGCTTGGGAATTCGGGTACGATCGCCGTTCGGTACAATCCGAGCAGGCTATGGAATCAATGATCAAGGCGAAGGACGATTTCAATTTGGATTTGGTGAGAAGTTTTAGTAGATGTGGGAGCGATCGGAGTCGATCGACAATGCTTCTACGTCGTTTTAACTAAATTGTTGAGCGTAGAAGCGAGCATACCGCCCACCTTCAGTGATTAACTCTTGATGCGTCCCCGCTTCAACTACGCGCCCTTTCTCCATTACCAAAATACGATCGACTCGTCTCACTGTCGCCAATCGATGCGCGATAATAAACACCGTTCGCCCTTGCATAATCCGCTCTAAAGCTTCTTGTACAAGCGCTTCCGACTCAGAATCCAGTGCAGAAGTCGCTTCATCTAGAATCAGAATTCTTGGATTCAACAGAACCGCACGCGCGATCGCTAATCTCTGCCGCTGTCCTCCAGACAAATTCACACCCCGTTCCCCAACCCAGGTTTCGTACCCATCAGGAAACTGGCTAATAAACTGATGAGCATTCGCAATCTTCGCTGCTGCTTGCACTGCTTTTAGATCAAAGTCGATTTGTCCAAACGCGATATTTTGTGCGATCGTGCCAGTAAATAAAGTCGTTTCCTGTGGCACAATCCCGATCTGATGCCGCAAACTCTTCAACGTCACATCACGAATATTGATGCCATCGACCCAAATATCTCCCTGCTGCGGATCATAGAATCTCGGAATTAGATTCACGAGCGTTGTTTTTCCCGCTCCAGACGCGCCTACTAATGCGACCATTTCACCGGGCAACACTCGCAGATTCAAATCTTGTAGAACTGGTCGATCGGGTCTGTATGCAAAGCTGACATTCTCAAATTCAATTCTGCCTGTGACGGGCGGCAATTCTTGAGCATTCGGGCTTTCCGCAATCGACGGTCGAATCTGCATCAATTCAAAAATGCGATCGACCGAAGCTTCTCCCTGCTTAAACTCGTTATAGTTCAGCGTCACAGTACTAATCGGCTCAAACAACATCGCCACCGCTGTTACGAATGCAATAAACGAACTTGGGGTTAAGTTGCCTTGAGAAATCTGCCAAGTTCCCACCAAAAGCAGAACGACGATCCCGACCGCATCTAAAAATCCTTGAACCGGGTACTGGATTGCTCTGAGGCGTTCTGTGGCGTATCTTGCTTGACGATTGCGTTCTGAGCCTCGGCGAAATTGTTCGATCGCATATTCCTCCGCCGCAAATGCTCGAACTAATCGCACGCCGCTCAACATCTCGATCAACATCGCCGACAAATCTGAAATTCGGCTCTGACTGCGGTAAGACAACTTCCGCATCTTTTCTCCAAACCAAGCCGTCAGAAGCGCCAACACTGGAGCCACAACGAACGTAGCCAACGTCAACTGCCAGTTAAAGTAAAGCATCGTGCCCAACAACGCCACCAGTTTCAGCACATTCGGTACAAACTGACTAAACAGCTTTTGAACGACCTCGCCAATCCGATCGACATCTTCGGTCAACCGATACGATAAATCCCCAGTTTGCACCGTTTCAAAATACGCCAAACTCAATCGCTGAATATGAGCGAACGTTCGATTTCTCAATTCCATCGCGATCGACAATGCCGCCTTTGCAATCAGCGTTTCTTGTCCGTACTGCGCCAGTTTCTGTGCGCCCCAAATCAAAATCACATAGACTGCGGTTTCTGCGATCGCGGCAATTCGCCCTTCACTAATAAAACGTGCCATCTTCTCAGCAAAAAACGCGAGAACGGGCCATGTCACTGCAAACACGATCGCGCACAGTAACGCATACGAAATCGTGCGCCATTGAGGACGAATATAAGGAATAAGCTGCCAGTAGTTAGAACGCTGTTTCAAGGTCGGTTGGATTTATGTTCCTGGTAGATGTGAAAAATCGAGGGTAAGAGCGAAACCACGATAATGATCAAAACGATCGGGAGCAGGTATCGATCGACATCTGGAATCAGCGCACCCAAGGAATACCCCAAGCTCGTTAATCCAAACGTCCACATCAACCCCCCAACCACATTAAACGAAAAGAACGTCCGATAGTTCATTGCGGCAATTCCCGCCACGATCGGGGCAAACGTTCGCACGATCGGCACAAATCGAGCAAGTACGATCGCTTTTCGTCCGTGTTTATCGTAAAACCCCTGAGCCGACACAATATGCTTCTTGTGAAACAGCCAGGAGTCTTCTTTCTGGAAGAGTTTTCTCCCGAATCTGTTCCCTGTCCAGTAGCCGATACTATCTCCCAAAACGGCTGAAACGAAGCACCCAAGCGCCAAAACTGGCAGACTCAAAATATGTGCCGACGCAAGAAATCCCGCAGTAAACAGTAAACTATCACCCGGTAACAGAAACCCGACAAACAATCCGGATTCCGCAAAGACGATCGACCAAATCACCAAGTGACCTGCGATCGGCCCGACATGCTTAATCCACTCGCCTAAATGTGCCGCATCAAAATTCATGCAATTCTTCGGTAATGGTCATTCACTAACTCGCCATTATTGACGTTCAGTCCCGAAGTTTAAATTAAAAATTATGAATTCTTCTGTCTCCGCCGCACAATCCAGACGATGAATGCAACCAATAAGATCGCTGCAACCACTTTAGAAACAGGTGCAAGATATTCATCCACCAACTCATAATTCGCGCCCAGCACAAATCCTGCATACGTGAGCGCAAATGTCCAAATCGTTGTCCCGATCGTCGAATACACCAAAAACGGCATCAACCGCATCCCACTAATTCCCGCAGGCAGCGAAATGAGCGTCCGAATTCCCGGAACCAATCGCCCAATTAAAACTGCTTTTGTGCCATGTCGATAAAACCAGCGATTCACTTTATCGATATCGTGACCTGTGACCCCGATCCATTTCCCATACCGATCGGCAAGTGCCGCAATCCGTTTCTCCCCGATAAACAGTCCACCGTAATACCAAAGCAGCGTTCCAAGCAGCGTTCCCACGACACCCGCCAGCACTGCATATTGGAAATTCATCTCACCTTTCGAGACGGTAAATCCCGCCAGCGGCATGATCAACTCCGACGGAATCGGCGGAAACAGATTCTCCATGAACATGAGAAACCCGATTCCCAGATAACCAAGAGACTCCATCGTATTGGTAATCCATTCAACCAATGCTGCACTCATGCGTGACTTCCTCGTATGGGGGTGAACTGAAGCAAATTTACGCGATCGCTCCACTCATCTTATGAACTTTCATGAAACTTTTACGCCCAAATTCAACCCCATCCGCGAAATTTGACAGCGAATTTTACTTCTGTCTCAAGCGATCGCAGAGCTTATCCATAACAGTAGAAGTTTAGATGCGGACATCCCCAGAGTTGCC
>JADEXW010000110.1 GCA_015206935.1 Pseudanabaenaceae cyanobacterium LEGE 13415
GGGTAATTCATGGCAGCGAGTGAGAAATCAGCGATCGTACCCTAAGAAACTTTGACCAAATTCACCTCTGTCTTTAGGCACAGAACCAAAGCCTCTCAAAGTGTAGAGATACTTTCGCTCAGGCTGTTCTACAGTGATCAAGAGCAATAGGTTTTAAGCTTATGTCTGAACCATCTCGGTCTGAAGAGAATATCTTTTCTGAGTTTGCTAAGGTCGTTTTAGGATCGCAGTTTGATGATTTTAGAAAGCTGGCGGTGTCGGCTCAAACGAACTTGCTTAAATTGATACAAGGCGAAGTTGAGGATATTTCGTTTCAAGGTCGCAATCTGGTCAAAGACGATCTTCAGATTAAAGAAATTGAAATTCAGACTGATCAAATCTCAGTTGATCCACTCAGCATTCTATTAGGAAAAATTCGACTGAATGAATCGATCGATAGTCACATTCATTTGGTTCTAACTGAAGACAATCTGAATCAAAATATGAATTCAGAGTATGTTCTAGGCTTTCTTAAACCGATTGATTTGAATGTTGAAGGTGAGATTAATTCATTAGAATTACAGCCGCCATTCGCGATCAAATTGCTCGATGGTAATAAGATGCGGTTCACTGGAAATGTTACAATTCGCAGTACAAAAGATACACAGAAACTAGCATTTACCTCTGTGGTTTCTCCGAGGACTCCCACGCAACCTATACGGATGGAAACCTTCTGCTGTACTCCTGATGATGGTCAATCAATCCCCTTCATGATTGCCTTATTGCAATGGATGAACAGCTTAGTCAGTCAACCTTTTGTTGAATTTGGGGGCATCGCTTTTCAAGTTACAAACTTCGTGATTCAAAACAAGGAATTGGTTACCGACATCGAAATTCACGCGACTCAAATCCCCGATTTATAAGTAGTTTTTTTGTCCTCACTGTTATAAACTTTCATTTCATCTGTGTTTTGTCGCACATCATCTGGGAACCTTATCAGAGACAGTGATGTGAAAGACGGACTTAGGTGATGAGCCACGCTCAAGATGTTGAAGTAACGCTTCTCTTCCAAAAAGGGTTATATCTCAATAAAACGAAAGCCTACGAAGCAGCGATCGCTAGCTACGAAGCTGCATTAAATCTGAAGCCCGATTATCCCGATGCTTGGTACAACCGAGGCAACTCGCTCTACCACTTGGGAAGATATGAACAAGCGATCGAAAGTTACTTGCAAGCGATCGAGTACCAACCCGGTTTCCCCGAAGCCTGGAACAATCGCGGCAATGCTCTGGATGAACTCG
This sequence comes from Pseudanabaenaceae cyanobacterium LEGE 13415, assembly GCA_015206935.1. Classification (GTDB taxonomy): domain Bacteria; phylum Cyanobacteriota; class Cyanobacteriia; order Leptolyngbyales; family Leptolyngbyaceae; genus Leptolyngbya. The sequence continues at coordinate 1,281 of JADEXW010000110.1, forward strand.
GTCGATACGAGGAAGCCGTTAAGAGCTATGACCAAGCGATTCGATATCGCGCTGACTACCATTGGGCTTGGTACAACCGAGGTATCTCGTTGCGGAACTTGGAACGCTACGAAGAGGCTGTGAATAGTTACGATCGTGCGATTGAATTTAAGCCTGATTACTACTGGGCTTGGTACAGTCGCGGATTAGCGTTACGCAAACTTGGAAGGCTAGAACGGGTAGTGGCGAGTTACGATCGCGCTCTCGAACTCAAGCCTGATTTTGAAGAGTCTTGGACAAATCGCGGCAATGCGCTCTATCACATGGGCAACATTGATGCCGCGATCGAAAGCTACGATCGAGCTTTAGCACTCCGACCGGATGCTGCCACGATTTGGTACAACAAAGCTTGTTGTTATGCCATTCAAGGTAAAGCCGATCTTGCTTATGAACACTTGCAACGCGCGATCGAGTTGAGTCCTGAAGAATATCGTGAAATCGCTCAGAGCAATTCTGATTTTTCGGCTCTGCGACGAGACAATCGATTTCTATCCCTTTTGAGTGTTCGCCCACCTCGCGAAACGTAAATTGTCCGCTATGCTTCCCTCTGATGAAACTCGGTATCGCAATGTCGGTCGATCGCTTTCTTTGCTTGGTCGTTATGGGCAACATTACACCAAATTTGAGCAAATTTTAGCGATCGATCCGAATCATCCAAATGGGCTTCTTTGTCGCGGATACGCTTTAGAAAAGTTGGGACGATATGAAGATGCGATCGCGACTTTTGAACGGGTGATTTCTCTGCGACCAAGAATGAGTTTGGCTTGGCAAGGTCGAGGAATTGCGCTGGGTCGCTTGGGGCAATACGAAGAAGCGTTAACGAGTTTTAATCAAGCCTTGAAATTTGAGCCAGAAGATTATCGAAGTTGGCAGAATCACGGCAAAACATTATTAAATTTATATCGATATCGAGATGCGATCGCAAGTTTTGATCGCGTGCTGGAATTGAAGCCAGAAAATTATAAAGCTTGGTACAATCGAGCGATCGCGCTTTCGTCATTAAATGACAATCAAACTGCATTAACGAATCTAAATATTGCCATTAAAATTAAGCCGACTTCTGATTATATTTGGAATTATCGGGGACAAGTTTTAGGCAAACTCCATCACATTTCTGAAGCGATCGCATCGTTTGAAAATGCACTCAGAATTAATGCTCGAAGTGCGAGTGCTTGGTATGGAAAAGCTTGTTGTTATGCGATCGAGCAACAAACAGAAAACGCGATCGAAAGTCTGAGACATGCGATCGCGCTTTCTCCTTCCATTTATCGAAATCTAGCGAGTACCGACTCAAATTTCAGCTTTCTCAAAACAGACGAGCAGTTTCAAGCCCTGATTCAAGCTGTCGCCGCGACTAATGCTTCTTGAACAATCAGAACCGAACAGGGCGCGTGGTGCATGACATAATTGCTCACGCTACCCAGAAAGAATTCAGTTAAGCCCGATCGACCTCTGCGACCCATTACGATCAAGTCAGCTTTCCAAGTTTTCGCGATCGTACAAATGATGTCACCGGGATCGCCAACATGCTGAGTAAACTCGCAAGGAACACCTGCTGCGATCGCTGCTGTGTCTTTTGCTCTCAACATATCTAAGCCTGCTTGTTCTGCCTGCGCGAACAGTTGAGCCGAAGAGCGAATCAAAGCTTCATGCTGCATTGGATACAAGCTGTCAGGCATTGGATAAAGTGGAGTTGGTATGCCTTCATCAAGCGGACTAATGGCATGAAGCAACATTAGAGTTGCCTTGTTCGTTTTAGCAAGCTCGATCGCTTTTTCAAGTACACTTTGACTGGTTTCAGAATAGTCCAGAGCAACTAAAATTTTTTGAAACATACCGATTCTCCTAATGGCTCAATCGATTGCTTAAGGCTGATTTGAAGCGAGATGTATCACAACCTCATATCTAAAGTATAGAACTGCAATTTAGTAGAGCTGACCGAATTTTCTTGGTTCTTAATAATTGAAAAAATCAAGCTTTTGTCAGATGAGTTCGGGTATTTAGTTCTGAAAGACTAGCGCTACTCTCAAGAGATTAGAAACGATGTTGATTGAAATCATTCGACGATCGAGCCGAAGAATTTTAACATTTTGGCGACGAAAAGTAGGAAACCGAATTACGCCGCTGCTGAACACCGTCCGATTATCAGGATTAGTAGCGGCTGCGATCGCGCTTTGGGGATTTGCAGAACTCGCCCAAACGGTTATGCACCATCAAACTCAAGCATTTGATACAAACGTTTTATTATCGATTCAAAAACTCCAAGCTCCGTGGCTGACTCCGATTATGCTGTTCGTCACTTTTATTGGTGATCCAACGATTCTTCTGATAGTTGGAACCTTGATGAGTGCAATTTTGCTGTTGCGACACCAAAAATCGGAGGCAATGACGATCGCACTCGGTGGCTTTGGAGCATTGGGACTGAATTTTCTGCTGAAAAATCTATTCCAGCGATCGCGTCCGGAGTTGTGGTCGAGAACGGTTGAAGTGAAGTTCTACAGTTTTCCAAGTGGTCACGCGATGTTATCGATCGTGATGTACGGATTATTAGGGTATTTACTAGCAATTCGCTATCCAAAATATCGAAATCTAATTATTCTTTTAATGTCGATTCTGATCGCACTAATTGGCTTTAGCCGAATGTATTTGGGAGTGCATTGGTTTACAGATATTCTTGCGGGATATGCGGCAGGATTTGTCTGGTTAATGACTTGTGTTTTGAGTTTGGAAATCTGGCGGCATCGCAAGGATTTAACAAGATGAAAGTTAATCTTCAAAGGTGGCAAATAGTTTCGTCAGAATCACATTCGAGAATAGGAAGCCTTCTGGATCAGTGAGCCGAATTCTTTTCGGTGTAATTACGACCCAAGACGCTTTTTCATAAGGTTTTAAGCAATCGAGAATTTGAGCGATCGCACTTTCTCCAAATCGCTCAGTTAATTGCTTCAAATCAATGCCTTCTTTCAGTCGTAATCCAGTCATTAACTGATCTAATAGGTATTCGATCGACTCAATTTCATTTGTCGAATGTGGCTCTTTAATCCAATCGTAATATTCTCTAAGTTTACGAGGTCGAGAAATGCGATCGCCATTCAAATAACTCGTTGCTCCCATGCCAAATCCGTAAAACGATCGATTCTCCCAATACACTCGATTGTGCTGACATTGATAACCGGATTTCGCATAGTTAGAAATCTCATAATGCTCATAAACAGCATCAATTAAAGTTCGTTGAGCCATTCGATAAAGATCAGCAGTTAATTCATCTGAAGGTAAAGGTTTTTCACCGGGTTTCAACTGTTTACCAAATGGCGTTTGAGGCTCGATCGTTAAATCGTAAATTGATAAATGCGTTGGAGAAAGCGCGATCGCTTTTTCGAGTGACTCTTGCCAAATCTCGATCGTTTGATATGGCAATCCTGAAATCAAATCCAAACTGTAATTTTCGATGCCTGCTTGATGAATTAGCTCGATCGAACTGTAAATATCCTCAACCGTATGCGTTCTACCACAAGCTTTGAGAATGTCAGATTGAAACGCTTGGACTCCTAAACTAATTCGATTTGCGCCTGCTGATTTGAATCCTTTGATTTGCGATAAGTCGAACGTACCGGGATCAATCTCCATTGAAATCTCCGCATCTGGGAGAATTCTGAATTGTCGATCGAGCCGTTCTAAAATCTGCTGAAATTGTGAAACGGATAAAAGCGAAGGAGTCCCACCACCAAAAAATACAGTTCTTAATGGTTCACCAAAATTATTCGTTTGATCAATCTCTTCACAAAGCTTTTCAACATATTGCGCGATCGTTCCTGAATTACTCCCATTGCGCTGATCCCCGACTACAGAAATCGGAAAATCGCAGTAAAAACAGCGCCTGCGACAGAAAGGAATATGTACATAAGCGGAACTTGGATGATTAAATTCCATGACCTGAAACTAATTTTTCAAACTTTAATGAGTGGAAGAACGCGATCGACCTCTCATAAAACGATAATCTTTGTATCACAACATACGAGTCGAGTCGGGTAAACCGCCCATCAGATAAGCACTTGGGCGCAGGAATCACTAGACAAGCAGGATATAATGAACCCAAGTCAAGCGGTTCGCTAAGGCTGACAAATTTGCCCGAATTCTTGAAGTGCTTTACCGAGTTGCTTGACGAGCAATTTCCCCGTACAGACGCGCCTTGCGTCTCCATCTCCATTATGCTTGACGCAATTATCATTATCTCATTCATCCTAGCAGGGGCGGGAACGGGCTACCGAGGCATCGAAGCGTTGCCTGGAAGTGTGCTGCAACAAGTCTCAAATCCGGATGCACTCCGCTGGATTTGTGCAGGATTCGGCGCAATTTTTGGTTTAGCGATCGGGCTTGTTGCCCAAAGTGCATTCCGTCGGCTCGAACGTCAGATTCGACAGCTCCCCGCTTACACCTTGCTGAGTCGCGCGATCGGTCTGGTCATGGGGCTTCTGGTGGCAAATTTGCTGCTTGCTCCGACTTTCTTACTGCCGATTCCGCCTGAGTTTTCATTCCTCAAACCGTTAACGGCTGTAGTTGGCAGCATCATGTTTGCGGTTTCAGGAATGTCGCTGGCTGATGTGCATGGTCGATCGCTGTTACGATTGATCAATCCCAGTAGTGCGGAAACGCTGCTGTTATCGGAAGGCACAATCAAAGCTGCAACAACGAAAGTTCTCGATACGAGCTGCATTATTGACGGTCGGATTGCTGATTTGCTAGATACTGGATTTTTAGAAGGACAGCTACTTGTCCCGCAGTTTATATTGCAAGAACTTCAGCAAGTCGCAGATGCTTCTAATGATCAGAAACGAGTTCGGGGGCGACGCGGACTCGATATTCTCAATCGGATTCGCGAAAGTTATCCCGATCGAGTAGTGATTCATCCCGCAGACTACGACGATATTCCGACTGTGGATGCAAAGTTGGTTCGGCTCGTTCAGGAAATTAATGGGACGCTGTTAACAACGGATTACAACCTAAACAAAGTTGCAACCGTTCAGAAAGTTCCAGTGTTGAACATTAACGATTTGACTCAAGCAATTCGCCCGTCATATCTACCAGGAGACAGCATTGAATTAAAGATTTTGCGAGAAGGAAAAGAACCTGCTCAAGGAATTGGCTATCTTAATGATGGAACAATGGTTGTCGTTGAAGATGGACGGAGTTATGTTGGCGGCGAACTTCAAGTCATTGTCACCAGCTCTTTGCAAACCTCCGCCGGTCGAATGATCTTTGCTAAACCGAAAGCTTCAGCCCTCGCTTAAATTATGAGTCGAGATCGAGAAAAACCTTGTTCTCTCTGTGCAAAATCCGCTCCCGTTCTCTACCGTATTCAATACGATGAGTCTGGTGAGTGGATTTTTGTTTGTCGTGAGTGTTGGGATCGCGTGAGTCAAAATAATCCGTTCTATGTCTATGGTGGGACTTGGAAAGCTCATAAGCGCTAAAATCTGCACATTGTCAGTTGTGCTTTGATAAACCGTCTTCTACGATCGCTTTTATTAGGTTGCTTGCAGGGTTGCCTGGGCGAATAGAATTCGCGGCTACACAAACAAAGTCCGCCTATGCGGACTAACTAAAAAAGTAAACTTTGTGTTTCCGAATTCTATTTGATTTAGCATTTTTGATTCGTGCAAGAGATCTATTCATCCTTCACCCATTCGGTTCATGACTTTGACTCCCGCGCACCTGACTAAAATTCGCCAAGTTGTTCGATCGTGTGGACAACAAGCAAAAGCGCTTTCTGCCCAAAAGTACGAGATTTTTCAGAAAGAGCCTGGTGATTTTGTCACGACGGTCGATCAAACCCTCGATCGACAACTTTCCGAATTTTTCAGCCATCTCTTTCCCGATGACGGCATTATCACTGAAGAGAATGCTGAATCCCGCAAATGCTATCAAGCCAACTACGATCGACTTTGGTGTATTGATCCGCTGGATGGTACACAAGACTTTATTCATGGCGATCCCGACTATGCAGTATTAGTCGGATTGTTAGAACATCAAAGCGCGATCGCAGGCTGGATTTATGCACCCGAACAAGACATGCTCTACTACGGCGGCAAAACGTTAGGGGTGTGGCAATGTAACGGGGATCAAGAGCCTGAACCGTGTGAAGTTCCAAAAGTTCGCTTGGATTCGTACCGCGTGATCATTGGTGACAAAGATTTTAGAAATACGGCGCATCAAATTTCTGCTTCGATTCCTGAAATTGAATTTCTACGATCGCCGGGTAGCTTCGGATTAAAAGTGATGAATGTCGTGTTAGGAAAAGCGAACGTTTATCTTTATCTCAATCGGCGGGTGAAAGTTTGGGATACCGTTGCGCCAATTGCGATCGCACAAGCGGCTGGATTAGTTTGCCGTGACCTTGAAGGCAACCCGATTCATTACAGTCCGGAGGTTTTGGATTTGGAAAGTTTGGCGCATCAGCAAGCGATCGTCATTGGACAAATCAACGCGGTCGAAGCCCTTTTGCCGCGATTAAAAGCGATCCTTGATCCCCAGATTCTCGTCTGATGAGAGTCACGAGTAGAAATGGGGAACGATAAACTCGACCCCTCTCCCCCGTGGATCGTTCAATGCAGACTGAAATATTCAGTGAGCTATTTCCGTTATTGGCGGCGGCAAATCCAGAAACCCTCGATTGGTTGCTCTCCGTCGCCACCGAGCATGAGTACCCAACTGGCAGAGCCGTTTTAATGGAAGATGCCTGGGGTAATGCGGTGTATTTTGTGGTGTCGGGTTGGGTTAAAGTGCGACGACATTCGGGCACTGGCGAAGATGTCTCAACCCTGGCGATTTTAGGTCGTGGTGACTTTTTTGGCGAAATGGCGATTTTGGATGAATCTCCTCGATCGACGGATGTAATCGCCCTTTCAAATGTCCGTTTGATGAGCATTTCGGCTCAACGTTTTATTCAAACGCTGTTTAAAGATCCACAACTTCATCATCGAATGCTGCAATTGATGGTCAGACGCTTGCGGCAAACGAATTACCGTTTTCAGTTACGCAATCAACCCGCCGCGATTAAGTTAGTCAATACGTTGGTGAGTTTGGCTGAAAACTACGGGCAACCCTCTGGATCAGGTGTCGATATCTTTAATATTCCTGCGAAAGATTTAGCAGATGTAACGGATATCTCAGTCGAAGAAACGAGCAAAATTCTTGAAAAGCTCGATAGCAAAGGCTGGATTCAGATTAATCAGACCAAGCAAGTGATTCATCTGGTGAATTTAAAGCAGTTGACTCAATTAGCGACCAAAAAGGGATGAACACGATCGCGCCCCTTACGGCATGATGGAGAGATGAATCTCGTTTGCCGGAGTGGAGCGCTATGAATCACGAAGAGTTTGAATTGGCTCGATCGCTACAGTCAGAAGATGAATCCTCAACCTCTTCGCTGTCTCGCGCTCTGTCGATTCACTACTCTGTTGCAATGCCCGAACCGCAGTCACATTTATTTGAAGTGACCTTGCGCGTTCAGGGCTGGAAATCTCCCACGCTCGATTTGAAGATGCCCGTTTGGACACCTGGATCGTATTTGGTGCGGGAATATTCGCGGCATTTGCAGAACTTCAAATCTGAGCAACCCTGGGAGAAATTAGCGAAGAATCATTATCAGATTCAAACTCAGGGCAAAGCGTCGATCGAAGTTCGCTACCAGATTTTCGCGAATGAGCTAACCGTTAGAACCAACCATCTCGACGAGAATCATGGTTATTTCAACGGAGCGGCTTTGTTCTTCTACATTCCTGGATTTGAGAAGCAACCGATCCGAGTGTCAATCGTTCCACCTCGCGCAGATTGGAAAGTGGTGACTGCGCTTTCTGAGGTTGGAACGAATACGTTTGAAGCAAAAGATTTTGATACGTTAGTTGATAGTCCATTTGAGGTTGGACAGCATCAAGTTTATTCATTTGATGTATTAGGAAAACCGCATCAATTTGTGGTTTGGGGAGAAGGAAAGTTAGACATCGATCGTATTATTAAAGACACAAAGAGAGTAATCGAAGTTGAAGCAGAAATGTTTGGGGGATTGCCCTACGATCGCTATTTCTTTCTATTACATTTAACCGCGAATTCTTTTGGTGGATTAGAGCATAAAGATTGCTGTTCTTTGATTTATTCGCGGCTTGGATTCCGAGCGAAAGAAAAGTACGATCGCTTTATTCAGCTCGTTGCTCACGAATTTTTCCATCTGTGGAACGTGAAGCGAATTCGACCAAAAGCACTCGAAGTGTTTGATTATGAGAGCGAAAACTACACTCCATCTCTTTGGTTTAGCGAAGGAACAACGAGCTTTTATGATTTAGCTTTTCCGTATCGTGCAGGAATTTACGATGCCAAATCTTATTTGAATGCTTTAGGACAGGAAATTTCGCGCTATTTAACAACACCTGGACGGTTAGTACAACCATTGAGTGAATCAAGTTTTGATGCCTGGATCAAGTTGTATCGACCCGATACGAATAGTGCAAATTCTCAAATTTCTTACTATCTCAAGGGCGAGATGGTGACATTGCTGCTGGATTTAGGAATTCGGATTAAACATCAGAATCAGCGATCGTTTGATGATGTGATGCGAATCATGTGGCAGCAATTCGGTAAAGATGAAATCGGATTCACGCCTGAACAATTGAAAACGACGATCGAATCAGTTGCGGGTTTTGATTTGACGAATTTCTTCAATCGATATCTTCACGGTACAGAAGAACTGCCCTTTGATGAGTATCTCGCTGGATTTGGTTTGAGACTAAAATCGAATTCAGAAAGTCCGAACTTATCGCCGTTTACTGGAATGAGTGTGAAATCTGAAGGTGGACGGGAAATGATCAAGTTTGTGGAAGCGGGTTCACCTGCTCAAAAAGCCGCGATCGATCCGGGTGATGAATTACTCGCGATCGGTGGATTGCGCGTGAATTCTGGTCAGTTTGATGAGCGATTGAAGGACTATCAACCTGGAGATACGATTACGATTACTGTGTTTCATGCTGATGAATTGAAACAGCGATCGCTAACTTTGGGACAACCAAAAGCAACGAGTTATTCGATCGACTTTATCGAAAATCCATCCCCGGTTCAGCAACAGAACTTTGAAAAATGGCTGGGTGTTTCGCTGGCTTCAGTGTCGCGCTAGAATCAGGACTCAAAAAATATGATTGTGTCCCAATCAACTTCATCTTCTAAACACTTCACATTTGAAGACTTCGTTGCACGTCCTGATTATGTGGAGTGGATAGATGGAAGATTGATCGAGAAAACCGGAACAACGATGCGGCATGGAATTGTGCGAGGACATCTTATGATGCAGTGGGATACCTACGCTGATAGCTATGATGCAGGTGGAAGAGCCTTACCAAGCGTACCTTGTAGATTGCTGAACCGAGGAAAGCGACCTGATGTTTCTTATTTGCCACCCGATATTCTTACCCAATCGATTCAGCTTAATTTTGTTCCTCAAAGCCCGCCTTTACTCGCAGAAGTTGTTTCACCTATAGATTGTGCAGAGGAATTATTTTCCAAAGCGATCGAGTATCTAGAATCTGGTTGCCAAGAGATTTGGCTTATTTTCCCCGAAGCAAAGCTAATCATGGTGAAAACGATCGAGCAACCTTGGCAAGTTTTTAGCTCAGGACAAACGATCGCGACTCGAAAAGTTCTTGTCGGCTTTAGTATCGCGATCGATCAATTGTTTGCTTAGAAGCTCAAAGTGCCTCGATCGCCATCGATTTCAACTGGAATTCCAACAGGTAAAGCCGCATTCTCGCCATCGTGACCAAAGGGCAAATCGGAAACAATCGGAATTCCTAGATCAGATAGTCGATCGCGTAAAACTTCTTCGATGCTAAAACTTGGAACATTGGCAGGCGGATCACATTGACTGAATCGACCGATCGCAATGCCTCGAATATGGCGAAACTCTCCACACAAGCGCCATTGAGTTAACATGCGATCGATACGATAGGGAGCTTCGGTCACATCTTCGATCGCTAAAATTACACCTGAAAAATCAGGTTGCCAAGCGGTTCCTAATAGATGCGTTGCAACGGTTAAATTAGCCGGAAGTAACAATCCAGAAGCTTGACCATTTCCCCAGCCTGAACC
>JADEXW010000608.1 GCA_015206935.1 Pseudanabaenaceae cyanobacterium LEGE 13415
GAATATCCCAGTCCAAAAATTTTTTGTCTTGCTGATTTGATAGGTTCCAACCGCTTTTCCATCAGTAATACCGTAAAGTAAAGATTCTGGATGTCGAGACTCAGCGGCGGAAAAGATAGTTGCTTCTGAACAAAGCGTTTCGATCGTCAGACCTGGCATAGCTTAAGGAAAAATAACGCTAAGTATCATAGCTTGGTTTGTAAGGGCTGTGTAGAAACTTGAGACACGATCGAGAAATAAAACGTCGCCCCTCGATCGACCATTCCATCCGCCCAAATCTGTCCCTGATGTCGATCGATAATTCGACGCACTGTCATTAATCCAATTCCATTTCCAGGAAATTCTTCTTGGGTGTGAAGCCGCTGGAAGGCTTCAAATAAACGTTTTGCCTGCCTCATCTCAAACCCTGCTCCATTGTCCCGGATATAGAAAACATTCGGCTCTATCTGTCCAAATTCAATCTCCGTAATGACTTTCTGACTGGTATATTTCCAGGCATTTCCGAGTAAGTTTTCGAGCGCGACTCTCAACAATCGGGCATCTCCTCGACAGGATAGTTCGGGATGAATCGTAATCTTTGCAGCTCGATCGCTTTGTTGCTGAAACTCTTGCATGATCGAGGTTGCCATCTGGCTCAAGTCAACTGTTTCTAGGTACATTTCAGCCCGAATAATGCGCGAAAGTTTCAGCAAATCTTCGATTAGATCGCTCATCCGGTGAACCGAGCGCTGAATGCGATCGAGATAGTTTTTTCCACTCTGATCAAGCTGTTGTTCATTCTCTTCAAGCAAGAGTTCACTAAAGCCTCTAACTCGTCTTAGAGGGGCGCGAAGATCATGGGACACGGCATAGCTAAACGCTTCTAGTTCTTGATTGACTAACTCAAGCTGCGTGGTACGTTCGGTCAGGCGTTCATTTAACTCAGCTTGAGTATCTGCATAAATTTGCAGCGCGATCGCAGATTGTTTTCGCTCTGTGATGTCTTCTAAGATTAGCAATAGTCCATTCGGTCGCGGATCTTGCGATCGATAAAACAATGGCTCGAATCTCAACTCAAACCAGCGATCGAGATAGGTCACTTCAAAGGGAACTGTTTCGGATGTTTGAATCGTCTGGAGTTCCTGATTCCATTGAGTTCGAGTCATCCAGACTGGAACTAACTTAGAGTCTAAAATTGTTCCAATTTGAACCTTCAGCCAGGTTGATGCGATCGGATTACAGAACCAAATAAATCCATCTAAATCAGCAGCAAGTAACCCGATCGATAAATTTCTTGCGATCGCGGCTTGCGCCGCATGGGATCGTCCAAACTGTTCTGCTAAAGTTGCCAATTGTGTGGCTCGTTGCATTGAAACAGGTTGTTGTGCAAGCTTGTGAGTGACGAGAACATCCGCAGCAGGACGATTGACCAAATCTGGGTAGTACCGTTGCCAAAGTTCTTGAACTTGATTTTGTAGAACAGCATTTAAGCTCAGTCGCTCTTGGAGAAGGCTAATACTCACAATCAGAACAATCAGAACAATCGGAGCAGCAACAGGAAGCCAAATTGCACCAAACTTGAGAGCAATCAAGCATATTAGAAACCATGCGATCGCAAAACTTACTCCAATCCACAGTTGCGCTGAAGTTCTTAATCGATCGAGCCACAGACTAAGACCTAATGCTGCTAAAACTTCAATGATCCAAACATTAGGAACAGTCCGAAGTAGATTGCCCTGAAGCAGATTGTTGACCAAAGTAGCGTGTAAGTAAATGCCGTTGGTCGGAGGTGTGCGATTGAACGGAGTCAGTAATTCATCCAAACCTGTCGCAGTGACACCAACAAGAACAATTTTGTTTTGAAAACTTTGTTGTGAAATCCGACCTCGAACGACATCAACAAAAGAATAACTTGGAATTCGCTTGCTTGATCTTGCCCAATTCAGCCAAAGCGTTTGATTTGTGGTAGGTAAAGGGACACTCTCTTGCACCAAAGCATCCGTTTGTAAGGTCGCGATCGCAAAAGCAGGAATGTTTTTTGCAAACGCTCGAATATTGCGGGAAATGCCATCCACATCAATTTGCTTTTCGATATGTCCGATTGCTGTTGCAACTTCTTTGAGGGACGGAACAGGCTCTAAAGAAACACCAATACTATCTCTCGCACAGGCAAGTACGACTCTGCCATGTTGCTCGATCGCTTTTGCTAAATTCGCATCTTCTGGACTGGGTTCCGACCAGATTAAATCAAATGCAACCACAGTTGCATCCGTTTGAGTCAGAACATTCAATAATTGAACATACTGGGTTCGGCTCCACGGAAAACGCCCGATCTGATCTAAACTGCGATCGTCAATTTGCACCACGACAACACGATCGCTCCAAGCCAGTTCACCCCGCATCCAAAACAAGGTTTGATACGCTAGTTGTTCGACAGGCTGTAGAACACTCAGCCCTGACAAAATCGCGATCGTCGTCATCGAAATCAGTCCAGGTAAAATCCTTCGTCGCAGATTATCGAAACGCCAGATCATAGTCTTGTTGTCGTCCTAGCGGAGTCGCGACTGTTACCTGGATTACAGGAAACGAGATCGCATCCAGTTCGACACTAAATCTACCATTGCGATCGGTGTTCTGCTCGACTCCATTCACTAAGACACTATTAACCACATCGACTTGCCCTACGAGGCGCAATCGTCGCACTCCTTGATCAAGACGCTTGACAAATTCATATCTCAAAGTGGTGTCATCCCGAAGCGGCACAGGCTCAGAGGGTGGCTCTCCGGGAATCGTGAAGTTCTGAAACCCAGAATTCACCAGTACGTTTTGTCCTTGCGCGATCGAGGCAACTCGACCTTCCCTAGTTGCAATGCTCATTTTGCCATTGCGCTGAACATTGATCCCGAACTGAGTTCCGCGCACTCCTGCCACTCCCGCAGGGGTTTCTATCTCAAGCTGAGAATCGGGACTGCTAAACGGACGCACTCTAAGTTGAACTCGTCCTGTCGGAACCGCTAGTCGTGTGACTCGTCCCCCGTTTGCAGTCGATTCTAGGGCGCGAATGATAACTCTGGTGCGCTCGGAAACATTCACTTGTCCGATCCCCAAATCGATCGCTAAGGCAACCCTTGAATTGCGACCTGTGCTAACTCCATCGCCAACCGCTTGCAATCGATCGCCCGATCGCGCGGCTCTTGAGTTGCCCCCCTGGAACAAACTAACCTGACCCGTTAATTGCTGTAAGCTTAACCATCGATTGACTCGAACTCGGATTTCTCGCGCTTGTACGATCGAGATGAATCCGACGATTGATAGGAATAGCAAACCACCAATGGTTGCAGTTTTCTGAGCATTAGTTAAGTTCCGACCAGCCTTCATAGAATGCTATTTTTGACGATCGCTAAACATGAGAAAGGTAGAAGCCCAGACAGTCAAGCTTCTACCCCAGCCTCAAGAAACACTGTTTCTTCATAACGCAGAATAGAAGAACTAGGGTGAAAAACTGGTGAAACAGTTACAATTGTTCGGATGAACTCAAGACCAACCCAGTGCCGATG